>JAYVTX010000261.1:0-9224 GCA_043788425.1 Rhodospirillales bacterium | reverse complement strand
ATCAGCCGCCGGTCGCCCGGAATGCCATGGCACACGACGTGGTTGATCGACGTGCAGCTACTGTGCTGATAGCCGCGATAGCCGAGCGTTGCGGGGATCGCCCCGTGTGCGACGATAAATTCATGGCAAAGCCGATCGATTTCCAGCGTCGTAATGCCGGGCCGGACATGGGGCGTGATCATGTCCAACGTTTCCGCCGCCAGACGGCCAGCGGCGCGCATGCCGGCAAAGTCCTCTGTGCGATGGATCGTTATCCGCCGGTTATCCGCGCCGCCGTCCATGGTATCCTAGGATGATGCAGCCGTTAAAATGCTGGGCGAAGGCGACTGGCGCAAGGGGTTCGTGTCGCAGGGCTAGGACGCCGCCCGCGACCTAGTGAGACCGGCAGCCCCAACCCCCGCATAACCAGTACCGTCTACTCCGCCGCATATGCCTCCATCGGTGCGCAGGTGCACACCAGGTTGCGGTCGCCATACACGTTGTCCACGCGCTTTACCGGTGGCCAATACTTGGCGGTGCGAACGAATGGCGCGGGGAACGCCGCCTGTT
The DNA here is from genome assembly GCA_043788425.1 of Rhodospirillales bacterium. Lineage (GTDB taxonomy): Bacteria > Pseudomonadota > Alphaproteobacteria > Acetobacterales > Acetobacteraceae > JANPPS01. Next base: position 8,675 of record JAYVTX010000261.1, on the reverse strand, counting down.
CACGGGTGTAGGGGTGTGGCCAGTCGGTCGCCGCAACCTCCGCCAGCGTATGCGGGGCATTTTTCAGCACGTTGTTGCCCCGGTCGGTGATGGCGGAAATCTCTGCCCGGATGGCGATCATGGCGTCGCAATACCGGTCGATCTCGGCCAGGTCCTCACTCTCGGTCGGCTCGATCATCAGGGTACCGCTCACCGGCCAGCTCATCGTCGGGGCATGGAAGCCATAATCCTGCAGGCGCTTGGCCACATCTTCGACCATCACCCCGGCCTCGGCCTGGAAGCCGCGGCAGTCCAGGATGCACTCATGCGCCACGTAGCCAGACGCGCCTGCATACAGGACCGGGTAGTGCGGGCGCAGGCGGGCGGCCATGTAGTTGGCGTTTAGTATCGCGACCTCCGTCGCGCGTTGCAGCCCGGCCGCACCCATCAGCCGAATGTAAGCATAGCTGATCGGCAAAATACCGGCGCTGCCGAACGGTGCGGCGCAGACCGGGCCGATGCCCGTACCCGGTCCAGCGTCGGGCCGGGCCGGATGGTTGGGCAAATGGGGGGCCAAGTGGGCCGCGACGCCGATGGGGCCCACGCCGGGTCCGCCGCCGCCATGGGGGATGCAGAACGTTTTGTGCAGGTTCAGGTGGCACACGTCGGCACCGATCCGGGCGGGACTGGTCAAACCGACCTGCGCATTCATGTTGGCCCCGTCCATATACACTTGGCCGCCGGCGGCATGGACGATGGCGCAGATCTCGGCAATGCCTTCTTCAAACACGCCATGGGTGCTGGGGTAGGTTACCATCAGCGCCGCCAGATGGTCCGCATGCAGGGCGGCCTTGGCCCGTAGGTCGGCGATGTCCATGTTGCCGTCGCGGTCGCAGCCGGTCACCACGACGCGGTAGCCGGCCATGACGGCGCTGGCCGGGTTGGTGCCGTGGGCGCTACTGGGGATCAGACAAATATCCCGATGTCCGTCACCCCGCGACGCGTGATAGCCGCGAATGGCCAGCAGGCCCGCATACTCACCCTGGCTGCCCGCATTGGGCTGCAACGACACGGCGGCGAAGCCCGTAACCGCGCATAGCCAGCCGGAAAGCCGCTCGATCAGCGTGGCATAACCCTGCGTCTGGTCTGCGGGCGCGAACGGGTGGATGTCGCCGAAGCCCGGCAGCGTTACCGGTATCATCTCGGCCGTGGCGTTCAACTTCATTGTGCACGAACCGAGCGGGATCATGCTGCGGTTGAGTGCCACGTCCTTATCCTCCAGCCGCTTCAGGTAGCGCAGCATCGCATGCTCGCTTCGATGCGCCTGGAACACGGGTGCGATCAGGAAGGGGCTGGTGCGGGCTGTGGGCGCGACGCCAGCCGTGTCCAGCAGGGACTGACCGAACAAGCCGGCAAGCGTCTCTAGCTCGGGCCGGGTCACGGTCTCATCCAGCGCCATTGCAACGCCCTGCCCGTCCAACCGCCGGAGATTAAAGCCGGCGTCCAGCGCCCGCGCGATCAACGCATCGGCGTCCGGCACATCCAGCGCCAGCGTGTCAAAGAACACGTCATGCCGCAGCGTGGCGCCGCCGCGCACGGCCGCCCCGGCCAGCAGCGACGCCTGCAGCGCGACCCGGCGCGCAATCCGGGTCAGACCCTGCGGCCCGTGCCAGACGGCGTACATCGATGCCATAACCGCCAGCAGGACCTGGGCGGTGCAGATGTTACTGGTCGCCTTTTCCCGCCGGATATGCTGCTCCCGCGTCTGCAACGCCAGGCGCAACGCCGGTGCGCCGGACGCGTCCTGGCTGATGCCCACCAGGCGTCCGGGCATCTGCCGTTTATAGGCGTCGCGCGTGGCAAAGAACCCGGCATGTGGACCGCCAAAGCCCATCGGCACGCCAAAACGCTGGGCACTGCCGACCACGACGTCGGCCCCCATCTCACCCGGTGGACGCAATAACGCCAGCGATAGCGGGTCGGCACATACGATCGCCAGCGCACCCGCGGCATGGGCGGCGGCAATTTCGGCAGATAGGTCGCGGACGGCGCCCGTCGTACCCGGATATTGCAGCACAACGGCAAACGGCGCGGCGGCACCAATGGCGGCGCAGTCATCGGGCGACACGCCCACCAGCGTCAGTCCGGCCGGGGCCGCGCGGGTGGCCAGCACGGCCCGGGTTTGCGGATGCAGATCGGTGCAGACGGCCACGACCGTCGACTTCGAACGGCTAACGCCCGCCGCCATCGTTACCGCCTCCGCCGCCGCCGTCGCCTCGTCCAATAGGGACGCATTGGCGATCGGCATGCCCGTCAGGTCGCACACCATGGTTTGGAAATTGAGCAACGCCTCCAGCCGGCCCTGGGCGAGTTCGGCCTGGTAGGGGGTGTAGGCAGTGTACCAGCCCGGGTTCTCCAGCACGTTGCGCAGGATCACCGGCGGTGTGTGGGTGCCGTGATAGCCCTGTCCGACCAAAGACCGCACGACACGGTTTTGCCCGGCCAAGTCCCGCAGCTCCGCCAGAACCGCCGCCTCATCCATCGCATCGGGTAGCGGCAGCGCGTCAGGGCTACGGATGGCCCCCGGAACAGTGGCCGCGATCAACGAATGGAGGGATGGCGCGCCGATCACGGCCAGCATGTGCGACGCATCGGCATCCGAGATCGCGACGTGGCGTGCGACGAAGCTGTCTGATGCTTCTAAAGCCGATAAGCCGTGAAGGGAGGAAATCGCGCCGTCCATCACAGCGTCTCCAGCAGCGCGTCATAGGCGGCTTTGTCCATCAGTGCCTCGAATGCGGCCGGGTCGGCGGGTTCCAGGCGGAAGAACCAGGCCTCATCCGAGGCGGCGCGGTTCACGATGGCCGGTTCGTCGACAACGATCTCGTTATGCTCCGTCACGCGCCCGGCGATCGGGGCATAGACGTCGCTGGCGGCTTTGACCGATTCGACAACGGCGCAGGCCTCACCTTCCACGACGTCGCGACCAGCTTCGGGTAGCTCCACGAACACAATGTCGCCCAACGCTTCCTGCGCATGGTCGGTAATGCCGATCGTGACGGTGCCGTCTGCCTCCAGCCGCACCCACTCATGATCCTTCGTGTACCGGGTCTCGCTCATGCTCGGGCTTCCTTATTTGGCGTAGCGGTGGGGGACGAAGGGCAGGCTGACGACCGTTGCGGGCGCTGCGACGCCGCGGATCATGAGGTCGACTACCGTGCCAGGCGTGGCCAGGTCGCGGCGGACATACCCCATGGCGATTGGCGCCCCCAACGTTGGGGAAAAGCCGCCCGACGTTACCGTGCCCCCTTCGGTTCCAGCGGCCACGATGGCCGTTTCGGCGCGTGCCGGTGCGCGGCCACTAGGGCGAAGCCCGACCCGGGTGCGCGTGGCCCCATGCGCAAGCTGATCTTGGATAACGGTAGCCCCCGGGAACCCACCCTCGGCCCGGCGGCGCTTCCCGATTGCCCAGGCCAAATTCGCCTCCACCGGAGACGTGACGGCATCGATGTCCGACCCGTACAGGCATAGTCCAGCCTCCAGCCGCAAGCTGTCGCGGGCACCGAGGCCAGCCGGGGCCACGCCGGGCTGGGCCAGCAGGGCGCGGGCAAGGGCTTCCGCCTGGGCACCCTCGACCGAGATCTCAAACCCATCCTCCCCCGTATAGCCGGAGCGGCTGATCCAGCATTCTGCGCCGCCGATAGTAGCGATCGTGACGCCCATGAACGACAGCGCCGCGGCTGCGGGGCAGAGCGCACCCATGACCGCGGCCGCACCCGGCCCCTGCAGCGCCAGCAAGGCCCGGTCGGGATGCTGGTCCAGCGTGGCACCGCCTAGATGCTGGGCGATATGATGGGCGTCGACAGCCTTGCGGCTGGCATTGGCGACGATAACTAGCCGGCCGGGATGATGGGCGACCATCAGGTCGTCGATGATGCCGCCAGCTTCGTTCATCAACAGCGTGTAGCGCTGCCGGCCCACGGCAAGGCCCGCGAAATCACCGGGCGTCAGCGCCTCCAGCACTTCGGTAGCGCCGGCACCGCTTAGGCTGAACTGGCCCATGTGGGAGACGTCGAATAGGCTGGCGGCGGTGCGCGTATGCAGGTGCTCGGCCAGTACGCCGGCCGGGTATTGCACGGGCATGTCATAGCCGGCAAAGGCCACCATCTTGGCACCTAGCGCGCGATGCAGCGCGTCCAGGGGCGTTGTGTGCAACGCGTCGGGCGCGTCGGGCTCGAGATTTAACACAGGTTCGGACATGCAGCACCCCAAGCGTCAGGTTATCCACCGGCGGATGCCAGCAGAAACATGACCCCCCTCTGTCCGTGTTACCTGAGAGATTCGGCCGCTCCCACGACCTTACTCCGTCGGTGCGGGGCCACCGGCACCCGTCTTTCCAGAGGCCCTGTGCCCTTTCGCGGTCCTGGGTACCTGAGCGTTTCCGGGGGCCGGTTGCGCCTTCGGTGGCAGGGTGTGGCCTGCGCTCTCCTGCGGGGGTAGTTTAGACAAAACTCTTATGCCCGCCGTCCGGAGGCGCGGCAAGCGTTCAGATTAGGGTGGCGCTGGCTCAGTTACTTTGTAATTCGCCAAGACCAGTTCCACGGATATGGCTCCGATCGTGGGCATAGTCGCGCCTGTTAGCGTGGTCTTGGCCGTTGGCATCGGTGCTACGCTATTGGCGCGTTCGCGGTGTTGCTTACCCCGTATGGCCTGGCCGCCAATTACAGATAAAGCTGCGGCACAGTGTACCCTGCAGCCCGACATAGTGCCTTAGGCCAGGGTCATCCTCACCACGATCCGGCCGTGCGAAGCTGTTCGATCAACCGTAACTGACGCGGCCGAGTCTCCCCGTGCCAGCGCCGTTATCAGCCGCATCCCCAGCCCGCTCCCGGGCATCGCGTCCGGAAAACCGGGTCCCTCATCGGACACACTGATATCCAACCCGCCCGGTGCACGGGCCACGCCCACAACGATACGCCCCTTGCCATACTTTGCCGCGTTGGTCACCAACTCCGACACGATCAGGCCCAGTGGCGTGAGGTGGTCCGCCAACAGCTCCATCGGCTCGACTTCCAGCGCGATCGGCCGGTCGGCCACGCCCATAATGGCGTGCATGTCGCCGAGCAACCCGGACAGGTAGGTCCCGACGTCGGCCGCAACGACAGACGGCCCGGCATAGAGCCGCTGATGCACGGCCGCGATCGTCATAATACGCTGCGCCGCCTCGTCCAATTTAGTGCGCGTCTCCGGCGTGGCGGCACGGCCTTGCAGCTGCAACAGCGTGCGCACCAACTGCAGGCTGTTTTTCACCCGGTGGTGCACCTCCTGCATCAACAAATCCTTGTCGCGCAGCAGCTGGTCCTTCGCCGCCTCTGCCGAGGCGCGGGTCAGTGCGGCCGACAAAACGTTTGCCAACGATTGCAAAAACGCTGTGTCGGCGTCCACAAACTCGGCCCGGAGCGTGCTGTCGACCTCTAGCACGCCGAATGGAACGTTACCCTCACCAGTGACAGCGACGTTGATGGCACTCTGCACGCCGTGTTCGAACAGCAGCGCAGGCACATTAAACCGGGTCTCGACCACCAGGTCGTCGGTCCGTACTGGGCGTTCGCTATGCAGCGCGTAGCCGGCAGGGCTATCGAGCCCGGCACCCAGCGTGCGATTCCCGACAACGCCCGGATGCCAACCGATGCCGGCGATAACCAGAAAATCGTTGGTTTCTGGCCGGTATCGCAGAACTTTCGCTAACTGCGCGTTCAGGCCCTCTGCCGCCAAAACACAAGCACCGTCGATCAACGCCGCGCTCGGCTCACCGGCCACCGCGCGCAATCCGAACTGCGCGACAAACTCCTGCTGTCGCAAGCGGGAGGCCAGTTCTGACAATGAGAGATCGGAAAGCGTGCTCATGGGCCGGTGTTATGGCATGTGGTTCGGATAGGGGCTACTGCTGAAAGCGCACCGAATACTAGGCCTGATCCAGCTTGGTACCATGCCGTAGCGCCGGGTGTAGCGCCTTGCGAATGATGGCTGCATCTGTCCCAACGACTTCAGAGCTGGACCCGACGATGAGTGGATCCGGCCCGGTGACGATCGTCCGGTCTTTGTCCGTATAGTCGAGCGCCGACAGGAAGTGCTGGATACAATTCAGTCTAGCCCGACGCTTATCGTTTGCCTTCACAACGTTCCACGGTGCGTCGGCGGTGTCGGTGTTGAAGAACATGGCCTCTTTGGCCTCCGTGTAGTCGTCCCACTTATCGATGGATGCGCGATCGATCGGAGATAGCTTCCACTGCTTCAGCGGGTCGTTCTCACGCGCCAGAAAGCGGCGGCGTTGTTCGTCTTGTGTTATCGAGAACCAGTATTTTAGAAGAATTATCCCGGCCTGAACGAGCATGCGTTCGAATTCTGGGCATTGCCGCATAAACATCAGATAGCTGTTCGGCGTACAGAAGCCCATCACACGCTCAACGCCTGCACGGTTGTACCATGATCGATCAAACAAAACGACTTCGCCCCCGCCGGGTAGGTGGCTGACGTACCGTTGGAAATACCACTGTGTCTGTTCACGTTCCGTCGGCCTTTGCAGCGCGACGATGCGCGCCGTGCGGGGATTCATGTGCTCCATGAACCGCTTGATGGAGCCACCCTTGCCCGCAGCGTCCCTGCCTTCGAACAGGACGATCACGCGTTGCCCGGTGCTTTCCACCCAACGCTGTGCCTTCAACAGCTCACGCTGCAGTTGTAACATGTGGTCTTCATACAAGTCGCTGGGCAGACGTACCTGGTACGGATACTCTCCGGCTTCGAACACACGCTGGGTCGCAAGCTGATCGGATTGCGCCGTGATTGGCTCGGCCGAGAAACTAACCGCCGAACCGAGTTGAGTGGGCCCGCCTGACTCATCGTTCTGCCCATTCATCAGCAATTATCCCGCTCGTAAAAGCCCATGATCACACACCATCCCGCGCTGCCGTCGCAAGTACATCGGCGCGCTCGTTCATCGCATCGCCGGCGTGTCCCTTCACCCATAGCCACTCAACCGTATGCGGCTTGGCTGCGTCCAGGATGCGACGCCATAGGTCCATGTTCTTTACCGGATCGCCGGCCGTGTTGCGCCAGTTGCGGCGGACCCAGCCGGTGTGCCAACGGGTAATCCCGTCCTTCAGATAGGCGCTGTCGGTATGCAGCACGACGCGGCAGGGGCGTTTCAGCGCCTCCAGCGCCTCTGCCGCGGCGGTCAGTTCCATGCGGTTATTGGTGGTCGCCGCCTCACGCCCGGTCAGCTCCCGCTCATGGGCGCCCATGCGCAGGATGGCCGCCCAGCCGCCGGGGCCGGGATTAGGCTTGCAGCCGCCATCGGTCCAGATTTCGACTAAATCCGTGGGCTTGGGCGGCTCAGATCCCATACGCACCCGCATCCCGCGCGGACAGATGGAAACGCAGCCGGCGCAGGTAGTCGACCGGGTCTTTTCGCACGACCAGCGCGTCCGGCGGCGTATGCAGCCAATCGTACAGCCGGGTCAGCAGAAATCGGATCGCCGCACCCTGGCACAGCACCGGCAGCGCCGCCGTCTCCGCATCCAGCAGTGGCCGGGCGGCGGCATAGGCGCCAAGCAACGCGCGACATTTCGTTACATTAAACGAAAAATCCGCCTCAAAGCACCAGGCGTTTATGCACACGGCCAAGTCGTAGGCCAGCAGATCGGTGGCCGCAAAGTAGAAGTCGATAATCCCTGACAGCTTTCCGCCAAGGAAGAACACGTTGTCTGGGAATAGATCGCCATGGATATGTCCGCGCGGTAGGTCGCCGGGCCAGGTAGCCTCAATCTGCGTCAGCGCAGTCGTAAGTTCGGCGAACAGGCCGGGCTGGACCTCATCCGCCCGCGGGCTGTGCGCCAATAACGGGGCCCAAGCTGTTGGTCCCAACCCGTTTGTGCGCACAGGCGAATAGCCTTGCCCGGCGCGGTGCAATGCGGCAAGGGCAGTACCCAAGGGCCCGCAATGCTCGACCCGTACCCGTCGGGGCCAAACGCCGGGCAGAAACGTGGTGATGCACGCCGGACGCCCGGCCAGTTGGCGCAGGCTGGCCCCGTCCCGTCCGCGCACCGGCTGCGGACAGGTAATCCCCTGCGTCGCCAAGTGCTCCATCAGGCCCAGGAACCAAGGTAGCTCGGCCGCATCCACCCGCTTTTCGTACAGCGTCAGGATAAAGTCCCCACCGGTCGTGCGCAGTTGGTAGTTGCTATTCTCCACCCCCTCCGCAATGCCGCGGAAGGCTACGGCCGAACCCAGTTCATAATCGGTCAGAAACGCAGTCAGGGCGTCGTCCGTGACCTCGGTATAGACTGCCACCCCTAACCCAAGGGAAAGGGCAGCTTGAACACCACGTCCTCGGTCGTGACCCGGCGTTCCTCGATCGTCAAAGTAAAATGCTCTGCCAGCCGGGTCAGCAATTCCTGCAACAGGCTCTCAGGCGCCGACGCGCCGGCGGACAGGCCGAGCGTTTGCACGCCGTCTAGCAAGGACCAATCTAGCTGATCGGCCTTCGGCAACAGGATCGCCCGCCCGGCACCGGCCCGCTCCGCCACTTCACGCAGGCGTTGGCTGTTGCTGCTGTTTGGGCTGCCGATCACGATAACCAGGTCGCTTTCGGGTGCCACCGCCTTCACGGCCGCCTGGCGATTGGTGGTGGCGTA
>JAYVTX010000260.1:0-6658 GCA_043788425.1 Rhodospirillales bacterium | reverse complement strand
CACGAGGATTGGGGCACCACCCCCGCGGCCATCGACTGCGCGCTGACGGTTGCCGACGCGCATGACGTGCAGGTCATGTTGCATTCGGACACGCTGAACGAAAGCGGGTTTGTGGAGGACACGATCCGCGCCTTCGCCGGGCGGACGATCCATGCGTACCATACCGAGGGCGCGGGCGGCGGCCATGCGCCCGACATCATCAAAATCGCTGGCCTGCCGAACGTTTTGCCCAGCAGTACCAACCCGACCCGCCCGTACACGCTCAACACGCTCGACGAGCATCTGGATATGCTGATGGTCTGCCATCACCTCGACTCGGCCATTCCGGAGGACGTGGCGTTCGCCGAAAGCCGTATCCGGCGGGAGACGATTGCGGCCGAGGATATCCTGCATGATCTAGGGGCGATCAGCATGATCAGTTCCGACAGTCAGGCGATGGGTCGGGTGGGTGAGGTCATTCTCCGCACCTGGCAGACCGCGCATAAAATGAAGGCGCAGCGCGGGTCCGCGCCCGGCGACGGGGCCGCGGATAATGCGCGGATAAAGCGATATGTGGCGAAGCACACCATCAACCCGGCCATCGCACAAGGGCTGTCGCATGAGGTCGGGTCTGTCGAGCCGGGCAAGCTGGCCGATCTGGTATTGTGGAGCCCGGCGTTTTTTGGTGTGAAACCGGACCTGGTGATCAAGGGGGGCATGATCGCCGCTGCCCCGATGGGTGATCCCAACGCCAGCATCCCCACACCGCAGCCGGTGCATTACCGCCCAATGTTTGGCCAGTTCGGCACCGCCATGGCCGCCAGCTGCATTACGTTTGTGAGCGGCCTTGCCCTCGATGACGGGATCGGTGCCCGCCTGGGCCTGCGCCGGAAATTGTCGGCCGTACGCAACACGCGGGGTGGCATCGGCAAGCGCAGCATGGTGCATAATGACGCTACCCCCTTGATCGAGGTGGACGCGGAAACTTATGAGGTGCGGGCCGACGGTGTGCTGTTGACCTGCGAACCCGCAACGGTGCTGCCGATGGCGCAGCGCTACTTCCTGTTCTGACGACGGAGCCCCGGCCATGCGCGAAATCCCCGCCCAAAAGGTGATCGAGGGACTGAGCTGGGTCTATGACCGGTTGCGGCACCAGAAGCGCGACACCCCGGCCGCGAATGAGGATGGGGCAGACGCCGCCATCCGCTGGGCATCGGCGCAGGCCGGGCTGGTCGGGTTCACAACGGGCTTGGGCGGTGCGTTCACACTACCCATTTCGTTACCGATCAACGTGGCCGGTGTCAGCGCCATTCAAATTCATATGGTGCAAGAGATCGCGCGCGCCCGGGGTTACGACCTCGCCAGCGCGCAGGTACGGACGCTGACGATCGGGTGCCTGGCGGGTGGGGCCGTGATCGACGCGCTAAAAACGGCAGGCATCGGCGCGGGTACGAACCTGACCCGCACGTTGCTGTTGCAGCTATCGGGTGCGGCGCTGAAAGCGGTGAACCGGACGGTGGGCACCAAACTCGCCGCACGGGCCGGGCTGTTGAACGTGGGCAAGTTCGTGCCGGTCGTGGGGGGCGTGATCGGCGGCGCGGTGGACGGGCTATCGACCGCCGCGATCGGGGCTGTCGCCAAGCGGGTGTTTGTGCGCGACGTGCCAGCGCCCACGCTGCCGGAACTGCCGGCCCCGGTGCCGGTACCGTTGCTGGAGCACATGGCATGAACGAAACCGCAAACGCCGTTTCCAACCGTGCCACCGGTGTCCTGCCAGCCGGCACCTGGAACACGGCGCAGGCGACGGACCAGGTGCTGATCGACTTCGACCGCCGCCACCGCCGCCGGATCGTGCTGCCGTGCGAAAGCGGCGCGGCCGTGCTGGTCGACCTACCCCAGGCCGTACGCCTGCGCGCCGGCGATGGGCTGGCTCTGGAGGGTGGCGGCGTTATCCACGTTCTGGCCCGGCCGGAGCCGCTGCTCGACATCCACGCCCATGACACCGCCGGGCTGGTGCGCATCGCCTGGCACCTCGGCAACCGCCATTTACCGGTGCAACTGCTGGGTACCCACCTGCGCATCCGTACCGACCACGTTATTGCCGAAATGGTCCGCGGCCTAGGTGGGCACGTGGCCGAGGTGACAGAGCCGTTCGATCCGGAGGCGGGTGCCTACGCCATCGGCGGGCACCATCACCACGGGGATGAGTGAACGTGCCAGGCCCAAACGGCTAATCCCGGGTACTTCTGGGATAATGCGAAAACATCGTTGCGCTAGAAGCCTTCGGTGCACTATCGTAACCGCTTCCCGTTGGTCGAGGTGTGCTGTGTCTCGTTTACTGATCGCCCTCTCCCCCTTGTTGCTACTTAGCAAAGCTGCACTGGCCGGTATCTCGCTTCCCGCAACCCCGGTGCCAGAGCCGATGACCCTCTCGCTTCTGGCGGTGGGTGTTGGCGGTACATTGTTGTACCGTCGCTTCCGCAAGTAGCACGCCGTTGCCGTGGCTCAGCGAGTGGGCCGCCCTGTGGGCGATGCCGGCCATGGCGGTCGCGTTCGTTGTGCTAGCCGCGCTAGAGACGCACCGCCCGCGGGATCGTGGTACCGCGGCCGGTTGGCGTTGGGTAACCAACTTTGTCCTGTTTGGGGCGGTACTCGGTAGTATCGCGCTGTTTGCACACTCTCGATTGCGAGATCTTCTACTGGGCGGTTGGGACGGCGGGCTGCTGGCCATCCTCACCCGAAACGCCAGCCCCTGGCTGGTTTTGCTTATAAGCCTGGTGGTGCTGGATGCGCTGTCCTATGCGCTGCACCGGATGCAGCACCGCCGGCCGTTCTGGCGTTTTCACGCTGTTCATCATGCCGATGCGGAAGTGGACCTAACCACTGGCCTGCGACACCACCCTGGCGAAGTCCTCGCTAACGCGGCCGTCGGCGGTGTCGTGCTGGCCGTGCTGGGCCTGCCACCCTGGGCCGTTGCGGCCTACGGCATGCTCGCGCCTATTTTCGATATGTGGACACATGTGAACGTGGCGTTACCGCCAGCGCTGGAGCGGGTCCTGGCCACAGTGATCGTCACGCCCGGCGTGCATCGCATCCATCATAGCGATGACCCGGCCAATTTTGGTTCGAACTTCGGCGGGATGTTCACGATTTGGGACCGGGTCCTCAAAACCTGGCGACCACCCACCCAGGCGCAGCTACGGTTTGGCCTGGGGGCGGCCAGTCCCTCCGGTGTGGTTCACTCGTTGCTCGGGCCCCTCGGGTTCCGCCATCGTGGGCCAAACTAGAAGGCGCGCTCACCCCACCCGTAACAGCCCCACACCCTCACCCGCCAACCAGGCCTCCGCCGCCGCGCGCGCCGGGCACAACCCGTCCAACACCGCCCAAAACCGCGGTGAATGGTCCATATGCACCCGGTGCGCCGCCTCATGCGACACGACGTAATCCTGCACCCAGGGCGGGGCCATCACCAGCCGCCAGCTGAACATCAGCGTGCCGGCGGCCGTGCAGCTGCCCCAGCGGGTGCGGGTGTCGCGCAGCACGACGCGGGCCACGGTGCGGTCCAGCTGCGCCACCCGTGCCCGGGCCAATGGTTCCAGCGTGCGCCGCGCTTCCGCCCGCAACCAGTCCGTGACCCGGCGGGCCAGGAACGCCGGGTCACCGGGCACCAGCAGCGTGGCGCCGTCCAACGCCGTCACCCCGCGCGGACCGGTGGCCACGATGCGGCGCGGCACGCCATGCACCGGTACCCACGCGCCATCCGCCAGCACGATGGGCGCCGGTAGCCGGCCCGCACGCGCCGCGATCCAATCGGCGCTACTATCCAGCAACCGCTGCCCGGCCGCCCGGCTCGCGCGCGGCGGCAGGGTCAGCACCACGCCGCCACTCGCAACATCGAATCGCAGGCTGATGCGCCGCGCCCGGGTGCTGCGCCGCCAGGTAATCGCCGTCGTAAGCTCCGAATCCATCGGTCTAGTGTGATACAGGGGCGTCTCGGTATAAAGCAGAGCTATGCTTGACCCGATTGCAATGATGCCCGCCACCGAACTCGCGGCCCGGATCGCCCGGCGGGAGCTTTCCTGCCGTGAGGTGATGATCGCGACGCTGGATCACATCGACCGCGCGAACCCGGCCGTGAACGCCATCGTCGCCCTACGCCCGCGCGCCGCCCTGCTGGCCCAGGCCGAGGCTGCGGACGCCACAACACCGGCCGGCCCGCTGCACGGCCTGCCCCATGCCGTTAAGGACCTGGCTGCCACGACGGACATGCCAACCACGCTCGGCTCACCCCTTTTTGCAGGGCACCGGCCCGCCCGCGACGCGATCTTTGTCGAACGCCTTCGGGCCGCTGGCGCCATCCTGATTGGCAAGACCAACACGCCGGAATTCGGGCTCGGCTCGCAAACGTACAATCCCGTCTATGGCACGACCGGCAACGCGTATGACCCGGCGCGAGCCGCGGGCGGCAGTAGCGGGGGTGCCGCGGTGGCACTCGCGTTGCGCATGGTGCCATTGGCGGATGGCAGCGACTTCGCCGGGTCGCTGCGTAATCCGGCCGGCTGGAACAACGTGTTCGGCTTCCGCCCTAGCGCCGGGCGCGTGCCATACGGACCGGCGTCGGAGGTGTTTATGACCTCCATTGGGATCGAGGGGCCGATGGCACGCACCGTCACCGACCTGGCGCTGCTGCTATCGGTAATGGCCGGCTACGATCCGCGCGCGCCGCAATCACTGACCGGCGACCCGGCGGTATTCACCCAGCCCCTGGGCCGCGACATGGCGGGTGTGCGGATCGGCTGGCTCGGCGATCTGGGCGGGGTGCCGATGGCGCCCGGGATGCTGGACCTTTGCCAATCGGGGTTGCAGCGGCTGACTGCGGCAGGTGTCACCATTGAACCCGCAACGCTCGGCGTCGGCCGGGACACGATTTGGCGCAGCGTTACGACTCTGCGCCACGGCTTTCAGGCCGGTCGCCTTGCCCCGCTGTATAACGACCCGGCCAAACGCGCGCAGATGAAGCCGGAAGCGGTGTGGGAGATCGAGGGCGGCCTCAACCTCCGCGCAACAGACCTGTACCAGGCGTCCGTCCAACGCTCCGCCGTTTATGAGGCCTTCCGAGTGGCCTTCACGCAATACGACTTTCTGGCGCTACCGACGGCGCAGGTTTTCCCGTTCGACAAGGCCGTGCATTGGCCGACCGAGGTCGCGGGCACCGCGATGGACAGCTACCACCGCTGGATGGAAATCGTGGCCGGCCCAAGCCTCGCTGGCCTGCCCACCGCCGCCGTACCCGCCGGGTTCGGACCGGATGGGTTGCCATCGGGCATCCAGCTTATCGGCCCGCCGCAGCAGGATTTTTCGGTGCTGCAACTGGCTCATGCGTATGAGCAGGTGTCGCGGGATGTGCTGGGCCGCCTGCCCCCGCTACTGTCCGGAATGTAACAGGCGCACGCTGTCCCCCTCGCCCGCGACCAGCTGCCGCGCCAGCCGTGCGGCCACCGCCACGCGATAGTGCAGCGGATCCCAGTAGTTATCGCGCTCGGTCGTGATCGGGCTGGCCCACTGAAAATCTAGCACCGTCGCGGCACCGGCCATCGCCACCACCCGCGCCTTGCACGCTGCCCACCGCGCCTGGTCCCGCGTACCCGGCGCGCCGTGCTGCGTGACGTAGGTTGGTACGAAAAACAGCACGACCCGGGTTGTGGGCGGAATGGCGTCCAGCGCCTCTGTCAGCCGGGCCAGCGCGGGGAACGGGAAGTGCTCGTTCGGCGCGGCGGGCGTTGTGTCGATCGCGGGCCAGCGGGCAAATGCCGCGTCGACACGGGTCAGGTCGTACCCGGCGTCGTCGGGCACGAAGCTGGTATAGCCGTCGAGGCCATAGCGACGGCGTTTCAGCCCGACCAGTACGGCGAACTGGTTGGCCGCCTCCTGGACGGCATACGGCGTCAACATTTCCCGATACGCGGGCCAGCGGCTGTCACGGTACATCCAGCGCGGGAATGGGCGGGGCGTGGTCTCGCCTGCCGTATCGCCGCACCAGGCCTGATCCAGACCGATCAGCACGGCGCGCGGGGCCGGATGGGCGCGCAGGAATACGTGGAGCAGCTGCACTTGCTCCCACGCTGTGGCGGAGTTCATGGCCAGGTTGGCGAAGCGCGCGCCGAACGGGCCGTCTAGTTGCGCCGGTGCCAGCAGCCGGGCGGTACTGGTGCCGAGTACGATGCTGTCGAATCGCGGGCTGCGCGCCAGGGCGGGAAAGCTGTAACGGGCGTTGCTGCTGATCGGCACACGCCGGGCCGGCGGCGATAGCGGCAGCGTGTCCCACGGGTCCACCAGCACGACAAACGCGTACACGATGCCCAGCAGCCCGAGTGCCGCGGCAAGCACGCGGGCGCCCCAGCGGGTCCAGGGGTCAGAACTGGAAATAGATGAACTCGGCCGCTGTCCGGCCTCCCGCCAGCAGCACCAGCCCAGCCAGTGCGACACCGGCCGGCCAGGCGAGCCACGGGCGGGGACGCAGGCGCTCGGCCAGGACCTGGCTGGTTGGACCCAGCAGTGCCAGGGCGGCGGCGGCTGCCAGTTCCGGGCCATGCGTGATCCGCACCCCGCCCGCACCCGCCAGCCCGGCCATGCCGCGCAGCATGGTGCTGGCCGTTGCAAAATCGGGCGCGCGGAACAG
>JAYVTX010000259.1:0-3904 GCA_043788425.1 Rhodospirillales bacterium | reverse complement strand
ATGGTCGGTGCAAATCCCACCCACGCCACCCGGGCCGCGCTGTTGGCCAAGGCGGACCTGACGACGGGCATGGTGGGCGAGTTCCCGGAATTGCAGGGTGTGATGGGCGGCTACTATGCCCATGCGGAGGGTCTGGCCGTGGCACACGCTATCCGAACCCACTACGCCCCGAAATCGCCCACCGACCCGGTGCCAGCCGACCCTGTAGCGATCGTCGTGGCGCTGGCCGATAAGCTGGACCAGCTTGGCGCGCTGTTTGCCGCTGGCGAGGCACCAACCGGCTCCGGCGATCCATTCGGCCTACGCCGGGCGGCGCTGGGCGTGATCCGGATCATCCGCGACAATGGGCTGCGCATCCCCCTGCGGCGCGTGTTCAACGGCATGGACGCCCTGCCCGCGCCGGTGCCGACGGACGCGCTGCTGGCGTTCATCGCGGACCGGCTGCGGGTGCAATTGCGCGCCGATGGTGCCCGGCATGACGTGCTATCGGCCGTATTCGCCGCCGGGGCCGATGACGACCTTACCCGGCTGCTGGCCCGCACGGCCGCTGTTGCGGCCTTTCTTGGCACAGCCGACGGGGTGGACCTGTTGGCCACCAGCAAACGCGCTGCAAACATTCTGCGGATTGAAAACAAAAAAGACGGCCCCCACGCCGGTCCGGTAGACGCGGCCCTGCTGACCGAACCTGCCGAAATCTGCTTAGCCGCCGCACTCAACACGGCCGAACCCGCCATCGCCACCCAGATCGCGGCAGAGGCGTTCCAATACGCCATGGGAGCACTCGCCGCACTGCGCCCTGCACTGGACACGTTTTTTGAGCAGGTTACGGTCAACGCTCCCGACCAGGACGTGCGCCGTAACCGCCTACGCCTACTTGCCCGCGTCGGCGCCGCCATGGCGCTGGCGGCCGACTTCTCCCGTATCGAAGGCTGAATTGACATGACGCAATGGGTTTACAGCTTCGGTGCCGGACACAACGAGGGTCGTGCCGACATGCGCAACCTGCTTGGTGGTAAGGGTGCCAATTTGGCCGAAATGGCCAGCATCGGTCTGCCGGTTCCACCCGGTTTTACAATAACGACAGAGGTTTGCACGGCGTACTATGATAACGCCCAATGCTATCCCGACGGTCTGAAGGCGCAAGTTTCCGCGGCACTGGCGCTAGTCGAAGCGGCGGTTGGCCTGAAGTTCGGCGATGCGGCGCACCCGTTGCTGGTGTCGGTCCGGTCGGGCGCACGCGTGTCGATGCCGGGCATGATGGATACGGTCCTGAACCTCGGCCTGAACGACGAGACGGTGCTCGGGCTAGAAGCTGCGTCGGGCGATAGCCGGTTCGCCTGGGACAGCTACCGCCGGTTCATCCAGATGTATGGCTCAGTCGTGCTGGAAGTGGACCACCACCGGTTTGAGGAAATTATTGAGAGCGCTAAGATCGACGCGAACGTTAGCGAAGACACGGCCCTGTCGCCCGACGATTGGCGGCGGGTTGTGCAGGAATACAAGGCGATGGTGCTGGCCGAACGCGGCGCGCCGTTTCCGATGGATCCGCATGAGCAGCTATGGGGCGCGATCGGTGCCGTTTTCGGCAGCTGGATGAACCCCCGGGCAAACGTATACCGCCGCCTGCATGACATCCCCGCCGGGTGGGGAACGGCGGTCAACGTACAGGCCATGGTGTTCGGCAACATGGGTGCGGACTGTGCCACCGGCGTCTGCTTCACCCGCGATCCCAGCACCGGCGAAAACGTGTTTTACGGTGAATTTCTAGTGAACGCGCAGGGTGAGGACGTCGTTGCCGGCATCCGCACGCCCCAGCCGCTATCCAAGCTGCGCGCCCACCCCGGCGAGGTCAGCATGGAAGAAGTACTGCCCGCCGCCTATGCCGACCTGGTCCGCGTGCGCGAAACGCTGGAGCGGCACTATACCGATATGCAGGATATCGAGTTCACTGTGCAACAGAACACGCTGTATATGCTGCAAACCCGTAGCGGTAAGCGCACCGCGGCCGCCAGCCTTCGCATCGCTGTTGAGATGGCGCAGGCCGGGCTGATTACCCAGGAAGAAGCCGTCCGCCGCGTGAACCCGGCGTCGCTCGATCAGCTGTTGCATCCGACGCTGGACCCGAAGGCCCCTCGCACCGTATTCGGCCGTGGCCTGCCCGCCAGCCCGGGTGCTGCCTGTGGTGTGGCCGTGTTCAACTCGGACGAAGCTGAGATGCGCGCCGCCAAGGGCGAGGCCGTCGTGCTGGTCCGGATTGAGACGTCGCCGGAGGATATTCACGGCATGCACGCCGCCCGCGGGATCCTGACGACCCGCGGCGGCATGACTAGCCACGCCGCCGTCGTCGCCCGCGGCATGGGCCGGCCCTGCGTGGCGGGTGCGGGCGGTATTCAGGTCGATTACGGCACGCAAACCCTGTCGGCCGGCGGCCGTACGATCCGCGCGGGTGAGACGATTACCCTCGATGGTGCCACGGGCGAGGTGTTCGCGGGCGCTGTGGCCATGGTGGAACCCAGCCTTTCTGGCGACTTTGCCCAGCTCATGGAATGGGCCGACGGCGTGCGACGTATGAAAGTGCGCACCAACGCTGAAACGCCGCTGGACGCCGAGACCGCCCGCAAATTCGGGGCCGAGGGCATCGGCCTATGCCGGACAGAGCACATGTTCTTCAATCCCGAGCGTATCGGTGCTGTACGCCAAATGATCATGGCCGAGGACGAAACCGGTCGCCGCGCCGCATTGGCCAAACTGCTGCCGTTCCAGCGCCAGGACTTCACGGACCTGTTCCGCATCATGGCGGGCCTGCCCGTCACCATCCGCCTGTTGGATCCGCCGCTACACGAGTTCCTGCCGCATGCCGAGGCCGAGCTGGCCGACGTCGCCCGCGGACTGGGCCAAGACTTGGAGCACATCCGCCGCCGGGCCGCTGAATTGTCGGAAGCGAACCCGATGCTGGGCCATCGCGGCTGCCGGCTAGGCATCTCGTACCCTGAAATCTACGAAATGCAGGCGCGCGCTATTTTCGAAGGTGCCATCGCCGCTGCCCGCGAAACCGGCCGTGCGCCTGTGCCGGAGATCATGATCCCGCTAATCGGCATTCGTCGCGAGCTGGAGATTACCCGCGCCCAGGTCGATCGCACGGCGGAGGCTGTGTTTGCCGAACAGGGTATGACCATCGAATACCTGGTGGGCACCATGATCGAGCTACCCCGCGCAGCCATCGTCGCCGATCGGATTGCGGAAATCGCGGACTTCTTCAGCTTCGGCACCAACGACCTTACGCAAACGGTGTTCGGCTTGTCGCGTGACGACGCCGGGCGGTTCCTGCCGGCCTATGTGCAACAAGGCATTCTGCCGAAGGACCCCTTCGTCACCATCGACCTCGAGGGTGTGGGCGCCATGGTCAAACTAGCTGCCGATAAGGGGCGTCAGACCAAGAACGGCCTGAAAATGGGTATCTGTGGTGAGCATGGCGGCGACCCGGCAAGCATTACATTCTGCGAAGAAATGGGCCTCGATTACGTCAGCTGCAGTCCCTACCGCGTCCCGGTCGCGCGGCTGGCCGCAGCGCAGGCGGCGTTGGGCGTGGGTGGGGACAAAACCGCGTAGGCGCGCAGACGGCGCTTGCCTTGGCCGCGCGGCGAACGCACTTTGTGCCGATGCCCCGTACTGCACGCGTCAACCTGTTGATCGGCACCGGCCACTTCCTGAGCCACTTCTACATGCTGATTTTGCCGCCGCTATTCCTGGCGTGGAAAGCCGAATTCGGCGTCAGTTACGGCGAACTCGGTATGACGGCGGCGTTCATGAGTGGCGTGACAGCCGTGTTGCAAACCCCGGTCGGCTTCCTGGTGGACAGGCACGGCGCGCGACCGTTCCTGGTTGGCGGCACGTTCCTGATGGC
>JAYVTX010000258.1:0-4350 GCA_043788425.1 Rhodospirillales bacterium | reverse complement strand
CGCTAGATCGTCGCCCGTTTAGTGGGCTGATGCACTAGAAAAGGTCGCTTCGGTTTGGGGCGGCCTTTTTTCTGACGCATTCGCGTTGATTTCCACTTTGACTTGCCGGCAGACTACTCACGAACGGAGGCCGGAATGTCTGGAGCAACCCTCGATCCCCGCGTATCCCGGGCCGCGCCCAAGAAGCCGATCCGGCTATCGTGGTCCGATCCGCGCGTTCGTAACGTTGTGTGGCAGGTGGTCGTCCTGGGCAGCGTCGCCCTGATCATTTGGTATTTGGCATCCAACACCAGCCGAAATCTTACAGCGCGGCGTATCGCGACCGGGTTCGACTTCTTGGGCCGCACGGCGGGGATCCCGATTGGTGAGGCCCTGCTCCCGTACGACCCGGCCTTCAACACCTACGGCTGGGCGCTACTGATCGGGCTGCTGAATACGTTAAAGGTGGCCATCGTCGGTGTGATCCTTGCGACCCTGCTGGGTACCCTGATCGGGATCGCGCGGCTGAGTAAAAACTGGCTGATCGCCAAGATCTCGGCCGTTTATGTCGAGGTTGTGCGCGACATCCCCGTCCTGCTGCAGTTGCTGTTCTGGTACACGGTGCTGCAGGGACTGCCGCAACCTCGCCAATCGTTCCACCCGGTCCCCGGCGTGTTCTTATCGAACCGGGGCGTCAAAATACCCGTGGTGGAGTGGGAAGCTGCGTTCACCTGGGCCTCGCTGGCGCTGATCGCCGGCATTGTTGGCACGGTCATGTTGAGCCGCCGGGCTGCGGCGACACAGGCGGCGACGGGCGTACGGCCCGTGGTATGGCCGCCCGCCCTTGGGTTGATCGTGGGCCTGCCAGTCGTGGTTTGGGCCGTCCTTGGCGCGCCTTTCGTGGTTGAATGGCCAGAACTGACCGGCTTCAATTTCCAGGGTGGCGCGACGCTTAGCCCGGAGTATTTCGCGCTAACGTTCGGCTTGGTGCTCTACACCTCCGCCTATATCGCGGAAATCGTGCGGTCGGGCATTCTGGCCGTGCCGAGCGGCCAGTGGGAGGCAGCGGGTGCGATCGGCCTGCGTCCTGGTACCGTACTGCGAAAGATCGTCTTGCCGCAGGCGATGCGCGTCATCATCCCGCCCATGACCAGCCAGTACCTGAATCTGACCAAAAACAGCTCGCTTGCCGTTGCCATCGGCTATCAGGACCTGGTCTCCTTGGCCAATACAACGCTGAACCAAACCGGGCAGGCGATCGAGGGGATCGCGGTGACGATGCTACCGTACTTGCTGATCAGCCTGGGCATCAGTGCGCTGATGAACTGGTACAATGCGCGCATTGCGCTTGTGGAGCGTTAAGCATGTCAGGCACAGCTCAAGTGACAGATGCCGCGGGCGAACCCGTCCCGTCGCTAGCAGGCATCCCAGCGGCCTCAATCACGCGGGAGCGTCCAGCGGCACTAGCGATCGGACCGGTGGCTTGGGCGCGGGTCAACTTGTTCAGCGGCTGGCTGTCGACTGCGGTGACGCTGGCGCTCGGCTATATCATCATCCGGTTTGCCGTGGGCTTCGTCGATTGGGCGTTCGTCAATGCCGTGTGGTCGGTACCGGCCGGTCCGACCGGTCAGCTTGACCCGGCAGCCTGCCGTGCGGCGAAGGGTGTCGGCGCATGCTGGGCCATGGTTGGCGACAAATGGCGGTTCATCTTGTTTGGCCGCTATCCGTATGACGAACAGTGGCGGCCCGGAATCGTCATTGCGTTGTTCCTCGGCCTGTATGCAATCAGTGCAAACAAGGCGTTTTGGCGTAAAGAACTGGCATATATTTGGATCGCCGTTCTTACGGTTATCGGCGTTCTGATGTGGGGGGGCGTGGCCGGCCTAACCTATGTGCCGCAAGATAGCTGGGGCGGGTTGCCGATCACGCTTATCCTCAGCACGTTCGGTCTGGCATTCGCATTCCCGCTCGCGATCCTTGTGGCACTTGGCCGTCGCAGCACCAAGCTTCCGGCGGTTAAGGCCCTGTGCGTGCTGTACGTCGAAGTCATTCGCGGCGTGCCGTTAATCACGGTGCTGTTCATGGCCAGCGTTATGTTTCCCCTGTTCATGCCCGACGGCTTCAACCCCGATAAGCTGTTGCGGGCGCAGGTCGCCGTCATCCTGTTTGCCGGCGCGTACCTGGCCGAAGTCGTCCGCGGCGGGCTGCAGGCATTGCCCAAGGGCCAGGCGGAGGCGGCAGACGCACTCGGTCTGTCGTACTGGAAAAAGACCGGCTTTATTGTCTTGCCACAGGCGTTGCGGCTCGTGATCCCACCCCTGGTCAACACGTTCATCGGGTTTTTCAAAGACACCTCGCTAGTGCTGATCATTGGAATATTTGACCTGCTGACGTCCGGTAAGGTTGCGATTACCGAGCCCATTTGGCAGGCGTACAGCACCGAATTGTATGTTGTGCTGGCGCTGATCTATTTCTGCTTCTGCTTCGTCATGGCGCGCTACAGCCGCGGCCTGGAACAAGAATACAGCCGCGCCGCGCGGCGATAAGGAATTTATCGATGAGCCAGACCGCCCTGCAGCATCCGCTGACGAACGAAGCCCCGGCCATCGTGCTGGACAAGGTAAATAAATGGTACGGCGCGATGCACGTGCTGCGCGACATATCGCTCACGATCGGCCACCGGGAGAAAGTCGTGGTCTGCGGCCCGTCCGGATCGGGCAAGAGCACGATGATCCGCTGTATCAACCGCCTCGAAAGCCACCAGGAGGGCCGGATCGTCGTCGACGGAACGGAGTTGACCGACGACCTCCGTGCACTCGATACCATCCGCAGCGAAGTCGGCATGGTGTTTCAGAGTTTTAACCTATTCCCGCATTTGACCATTCTTGAGAACTGCACCCTGGCGCCGATCTGGGTCCGCAAGATGCCCAAGGCCGAGGCCGAGGAACTGGCGATGAGCTATCTGCGCCGGGTCAAGATTCCGGAACAGGCCAATAAGTACCCCGGCCAGCTATCGGGCGGCCAGCAGCAGCGCGTCGCCATCGCCCGCGCGCTATGCATGAAGCCCAAGATCATGCTGTTCGACGAGCCGACCAGCGCGCTGGATCCTGAGATGATCAAGGAGGTGCTGGACACCATGATCGGCCTGGCTCAGGACGGCATGACGATGGTCTGCGTGACCCATGAGATGGGCTTTGCGCGCCAGGTCGCCGACCGGGTCGTGTTTATGGACCGTGGTGAGATCGTGGAGGAAGGCCCGCCCAACACATTGTTTGAAAACCCGCAGACCGAGCGGCTGCAGCTGTTCCTGAGCCAGATCCTACGCGGGCACTAACCCCTGCGCATCACCGCGATTGAGACGCTGCGGGCCGACGAATAGGGCCCCATTCAATTGGGCCGCGTGGATACCGGCGCAGGCCCGATCGGCCTGGGTGAGATGTTCCACGGTGCCGGTGCGGTCGAGGCGCACATGCACGACACTCTGGCCGGCCGCCTGCTAGGCCAGGATCCGCTGCGGATCGAATTCCTGCACCGCGAAATGCTGAGCCTGCCAATAGCGTAGGCCAGCACCGGGGTCGAAACCCGGGCCGCTTCGGCGATCGACATCGCGCTATGGGACCTATTGGGCCACGTCACCGGGCAGACGGTGCACCAATTGCTGGGCGGGCTGTGTCGGGACAAGCAGCGCATCTACAACACCTGCGCCGGCACCCGCTGTGTGCGTACCGCGCAGATCAAGCCGGTATCGACCGGAACGCGTCCGCGGCCATTGGCCGGTGTCAGGATTTGGATGCGTTTATGACCGACGCCGGCGCCATGGCCGAAAGCCTGCTGGTGCAGGGCATCACGGGCATGAAGATCTGGCCCTTCGACCCGGCCGCCATCGCCAATCACGGCGCGCCCATCACGGGCGCCGACCTGAATGCGGCGCTGCGACCGTTTGAACAAATCCGTGCGGCCGTGGGCGATGCGATGGAGATCATGGTGGAGTTCCACTCGCCGTGGAACTTACCAATGGCCCTGCAACTTGCCCGGCGGCTAGAGCCGTTCAAGCCGACCTGGTTCGAAGACCCGATCCGCATGAACTCACCCCAGGCGCTGGCCGAGTTTGCGCGCAGTACACCCGTCTGGACCTGTGCCAGTGAGACACCGGGTACTCGCTTCGCGTTCATGGATTACCTGTGTCAACGCCGGTCGAAAACTGAGCCACCGGTGGTGTGAGTCACCGGTTGAAAACTGAGCCACGCTGGCTGGGGGTTATTTTGGTTCGGTCTTGGCCTTTGGCATGACGCCGCCTTTCCTCTTGTCGCGGAGCCGGTAGCTGTCGCCGCCGATCTGCACGACGGTCGCGTGGTGCATCAGCCGGTCGAG
>JAYVTX010000257.1:0-9280 GCA_043788425.1 Rhodospirillales bacterium | reverse complement strand
CGCCGGCGTATCCTGTGGTGGCGCTCATTTTCGCTCTTCCTTTCTAAACACTAACTTCCGGCTGTCCACAATTTCTGTACGGGTACATCGGTGCGAGGCTGACCGAAGCGACCGTTTCATCAAGCCAAGTGTCACGTTAACGGTACAGATTGGAGTGTCAAGCGGCCCTGACGCTATTTACGGCGTATTGCCCGATGATCGTCAAACCGGCCCGCGCGGACCCCGCCATCGCCTATGACCAGGCCCGTCGACATACGCTGATTGACCGGGCCCCCCCGGCAAGCTAGCCCGTATGCGAATGAACGACAGCATCGGACCTGGGCGTGACGCAGCCCCGCCGGACGACCCTACCAGGCACGACGCGGAAGCGCTGACCGCGGCCGTCCGGCGTCTCGGACGGACCAGCGTCATGGTCATCGGCGACGTTATGCTCGACCGATACGTGTTCGGCCCCGTCCACCGTATCAGTCCCGAAGCGCCAATCCCCGTGCTGACTGTCGAGCGTGAGCTAGCCATGCCCGGCGGCGCGGGTAACGTCGTTCGCAACCTGACGGCACTCGGCGCAGCGGTCGCGTTCGTGAGTGTCGTGGGTGACGATCAGGCCGGCTCCGACCTTACAGGCCTGATCGGCGGGCAGCCGGGGGTGGAACCGTGGCTTCTGGTCCAAGGCGGGCGGGCGACGACCGTTAAAACCCGGTACGTGAGCCAGGGCCAGCAACTGCTGCGCGCCGATCAGGAAGAAACCGGCCCGCTGCAATCCAAAATCGTCGAACGCATGATGCGCATTGCCGGCGACACCATTGCAGCAACCACGGTCGCGATCCTGTCCGACTACAATAAGGGCGTGCTTGCAGGCACTGTCGCCGCACAGTTGATCGCCGCCGCCCACGCCGCCGGGCGTCCGGTGATCGTGGATCCGAAAGGCCCGGACTACGCCCGCTACGCCGGTGCTACAGTCATCACCCCCAATCGCCGGGAATTGGCGGAGGCGACGGCCATGCCCGTCACGACCGAAGCCGAGATCGTGGATGCCGCCATGGCGCTGCGCAGCCAGCATCGGTTCGGCGCCGTGCTGGTGACGCGGGCTGAGGACGGTATGACACTGGTCGACGCCGACGGCGTGCAGCACTACCCGGCGGAGGCGGCAGACGTGTATGACGTCTCCGGCGCCGGGGACACCGTGGTTTCGGCATTGGCAGCGGGTATGGCGGCCGGACTGCCGCTACGGTTGGCCGTGCGGATCGCCAATATCGCCGGCGGCATCGTTGTCGGCAAAGTCGGTACATCCGTCGCGCGGGAAGAGGATTTGCTCGCCGCCATCTCCCCCCAAGGCGGCACGTTGCGCAAGGTTGTGGGGCGTGATGTGGCGGCCGAGCAGGTTGAGCGCTGGCGCCGGCGCGGCTGGCGGACCGGGTTTACGAACGGCTGTTTCGACCTGCTGCACCCAGGCCATGTACATCTGCTGGAGCAGGCACGAAGCCAGTGCGACCGGCTTGTCGTGGGCCTGAACAGCGACGCGAGCGTTCGCCGCCTGAAAGGGCCTACCCGACCGGTCCAACCCGAAGCCGCCCGTGCAGCGGTCCTGGCCAGCCTGTCGGCTGTCGACCTAGTGGTGATTTATGACGAGGACACGCCCGAGGTGACACTACGTGAGCTGCGGCCGGAGTTGCTGGTGAAGGGTGCCGATTACACCATCGATCAGGTCGTGGGCGCAGACCTGGTCCGCAGCTGGGGCGGTCAGATTGCGCTGGCCGAACTGCTGCCGGGCCACTCGACGACGGCAACGGTATTGCGGATTGTGAAGGGGTAGCTGGGTGGGACCCTGGCGAACTGTCAGAGCCCGCGATACTTGTTGAGTCTGGACGCCGGTCACAATCTACATCACGCAAACAGCGCCATTACCCCCGTCGGCGCGGCCATCCCCGCATCGGCCGCGTTCTGTGCGGCGGCATTCAGGAAGCGCTGTGTAAACTTGTCCACAAACTTCGGATCCTTAAACCTGCCTACATCTAGCCGTGACGCAATGGCGGCCTGTTGCGCCTCCAGCGGCTGGATCGCGATCTGCAACGGCAAGCCGAGCGCCGTCGTTACGACCTTGCGCAGCGTCGCATCGCCCAGAATTTGCAACGTCGAGGTAATTCCACTGGCACGCGAATAAAAATCCAGCGCCGTCGACAGGCCTGGCGTCCCCTCATCCAACGCGCGTCGCCATGCTACCTCGGCATAGCCACTTGCGATCGTGTCCAGCACCTTCGGCTGCTTCAGCACCGCCAGACCGACATGCGCAAAGTCGTAAGTCTTGGCGACGGAAAGAAAGCGTCTATCGGCCAGCGTATTGGCGAGACCTTTTGAGTTGGCCGGGTCGGAGGACAGGGCCTTCGTCACCAACGCCGTGTAGTCGACCTGGTCCGCAAGGCCGTTGGCGGTCAGCAGGACCTTACGCGCCTGCGGGTTAGCCAGCAGGGATTTCAGGTCCTTGGCCGACGCGACCGCCTTGCGAAACGCGGCCACATCCTGGGCCACGGCCGGGTCTTTCGCCTCAGCGGCGATACCCTTTGCGCGGCCTGCCTCCGCCTGCTGCACCGTCTCCGCCGCGGCGTAGCTTTTCACCAGCGCCGATGAGGGGCCTAATCCACCGATCGCGCTGCCATGAAAACCGAACAAAGCGAAAACATAGGACGAACTTAACGACATGGCAGGACCCCTTCAGATCCTAGCCTGCCCTGTCAAAATCAACGAACTATTAAGACGCCCGAATGAATTCGGCTACGCGCGGCAAAATCTCATTCCGCCACCGCCGGCCGTTGAAGATACCGTAATGGCCCACGCCCGGTTGCACATATTGCACCCGGCGCTCCGACGGAATGCTGCTGCATAGGGCCTGCGCCGCCAGGGTCTGGCCCGGCGCTGAAATGTCGTCCAATTCCCCCTCAACCGTCATGAGGGCGGTACGCTCAATGGCCGCCGCGTCGATGTGCTCGTGGCGGACCATCATCGTGCCCTTACCCAGCGTGTGCTTTTGGAAGAATTGGTCCACCGTCTCCAAGTAGTACGCGGCTGGGACGTCCATCACCGCCAGGTATTCGTCGTAAAACCTGCGATGGGCGGCCGCGCTATCCGCATCGCCCTGGATCAAATGGTCGAACATCTTACGATGGGCCGCGACATGCCGGTCCGGGTTCATGGATATGAACGCTGCCAACTGCATGAACCCCGGATAAACCCGGCGGAACGCGCCCGGGTGCCAGGGTGGTACGGTTGCGACCAGGTTCTGCTCGAACCAGCTCAGTGTTTGTTGCTGCGCCAGCTTGGTCACGGCCGTGGGTGCCGCACGGGTGTCGACCGGGCCGCCCATAAGTATCATGCTGCGCGGCTGACAATTCTCCCGCCGGCTGGCCAGGAGGCTGACGGCGGCGACGACCGCCGGCGCCGGCTGGCACACGGCAATCACATGCGTATCGGGCCCGAGGTGACGGAGGAAGCCGATCACTGTGTCAATATAATCGGCCAGCCCGAACGCTCCCCCCGCCAATGGCACGATCCGGGCGTCGCGCCAGTCGGTCACAAACACCTCATGCCCGGTATCGAGCAGGTCCTGGGTCGTCCCGCGAAGCAGGGTCGCGTGATGGCCGCTCATGGGGGCCACGAGGAGCACCCGGGGGCCGGCTACGCCCGGATGGGCAAATCGCAGCAGCCGGACAAAGGGCTGATCTAGCTCCACGGTTTCATGCAAGGGGGTCTGGTCCCCACGGGACTGGCGGATATCCCACTCGGGCTTGGCGCGCGGGCGCAACACGTCATGCGCCACGTCCGACCACGCGACGGCGGCGCGGGCTGGCCAGGTCATGGCCTCGGGCCCCGGCATGTCGCGCATCAACGCACTGGCGGAGCGGGCGAAAACGCGGGCGGGGAGCATCGCGGCGTAGACCGCGTCGTGCAGTGCATAAAGCATGGAGCGCATTTGTCACATAAACTGCCGCTACGCCAGATGTAGAACACCACCCCCCATGGCCGCGGGCACGCCGGTCGTTCCCGGAAAACTCAGCGGCAGGCCACGCACGGACCGGACAGCCAGAAACGCAAAGGCTTGGGCCTCTAGCGCATCGCCATCCCAACCCACCGCCTCGACCGGGTCGACCTGACCCAGCGCGGTCGCCAATGCCGCCATCAGCGTCGCATTGTGCCGCCCGCCACCCGCCACCAGCCACCGGCGCGGGGTGGCGAGGCGGGGAGTGGCGAGGCGGGAGGTGGCGAGGCGGGGGGTGGCGAGGCGGGCGGCCCGGACGATGGCCGCGACCGTGAATGCCAGCAGCGTCGCGGCCCCATCGGCCGGGGATAATCCATCCAGCGCGTCCAGCCGAAACGCGTTGCGATCCAGCGATTTGGGCGGTTGGCGGGCAAAATACGGGTGGGTCATCAGTGCCAGCAGCCGCGCCGGATCGGACCGTCCCCGTGCCGCCAGGTGGCCGCCCGCATCGAACGCGTCCCCAGTATGCCGCCCCACCCAGTCATCCATCAGCGCGTTGCCCGGCCCCGTATCGAACGCCAGCAGCGGGTCGCCCGTGAAAGTCACGTTGGCTACCCCGCCCACATTCAACACCGCAACGGGGCCGAGCGGCTGGGCCAGCGCCTGGTGGAACACTGGCACCAGCGGCGCGCCCTGCCCGCCAGCCGCCACATCGGCCTGGCGAAACTGGTTCACGACCGGCACGCCCAGCAGCTTGGCCAATAACGCGCCGTCGCCGATCTGGACGGTCCGCCCCTGCTCCGGCTGATGCACGATCGTTTGGCCATGCAGGCCGACCAGCGCGACCGGGCCGGCTGTGGCCAGCAGCGCGCGCGCCGCGGCGGCGTTGGCGTGGGTGACCGCTTCCGTAAGGCCCGGCGGCGCGACCCCCGCGGCCATGGCCGCCAGCACCGCCCGGCGCAGGGGGGCGGGGTACGGAACGGTATGGCGCGGACCAAAGGCGCGCACGGTCTCCCCATCCGTTTCCACAATCGCCGCGTCGACGCCATCGGCCGATGTACCGCTCATCAGCCCTAACGCCCGGATCACGTTTGCCATTGCCCATCGTGGGTGCGAAACCGGCGCCTATGCAACATGTCACGGTTGTTACTGGAGCGGGTTCCGGCATCGGCGCCGCGCTGGCCCGTCGGATCGCCCGGCCGGGTGCAGCGCTGCTGCTGCATACCGGGCATAACGGCGCGGGGCTGGACACCGTGGCCGGGGCAGCACGGGCCGCGGGGGCGACGGTCGGAACCTGCGTACGACCATTTAATGGTGGCGACGCGGCACCCGTGATTGCGGCCGCAATTGCCGCGTTTGGGCATGTCGACGCACTGGCCCATGTGGCGGGCGGCACCGATCCCACGCCACTCGACGCACTGGACCTACCCGCCTTGCAACGGGCCGTGGCGCTGAATGCCGGCGCATTCCTGTCTTTGGCCACCACGCTTATCCCACATGCCCGGCCCGGGATGCGGATTGTGTCGGTCGGCTCGTTCCTGGCGCACGTTACCTTGCCGGGCGTAATTTTTCCCGCGACGGCTGCGGCGAAGGCGGCGCTGGTCGCCCTGACGCGCGCGCTGGCCGCGCAACTGGCCCCGCACGCGACGGTCAACTGCGTCGTCCCCGGCTTTGTGGCCAAGGACCCGGGCCGCGCCGCTCGCCTAGACCCTGGGGCCCGCGACCGCGCGCTGGCCCACATCCCGCTCGGCCGGTTTGCCGAACCGGATGAGGTCGCGGGCGTGATCGCCTTTCTGCTCGGCCCGGACGCCGGCTACATCACCGGGCAGTGCATCCACGTCGATGGCGGCGTGACGGGATGAGGGTGCCGCCGTGAAGGTAATGGAAGTCACGAACGTCGACTTCTCCTTAAAGCACTTTCTGGTCCCGCTGATGCGTGCCATCGCAGCACAGGGGCATGAGGTCGTGGGCGTATGCGCAGACGGGCCACTGCTCGACGGGGTCCGGGCCGAGGGGCTGCGAGTCGTCCCAGTCCCCATGGCCCGCAGCCTATCCCCTGTCGCGCAATGGCGGGCGTTCCGGGCGTTACTGACCCTGATACGGACCGAACGGCCGGATTTGGTCCACGCCCACATGCCGATCAGCGGTTTTTTGGCACGCGTCGCCGCCCGGGTCGCGGGGGTGCCGCGGGTTGCCTACACCTGCCACGGATTCCTGTTCAACCAACCCGGGCCGCTTTGGCGGCGTGCCCTTGCCTTGGCCATGGAATGGGTGGGCGGCCGACTGACGGACGTAACATTGACCGTGTCGGAGGAGGAGGCAGCCGACGCCCGCCGCCTACACATCGCCAGCGGCGCGACTGCGGTTCGCAATGGCCGCGATGCGACAGAGTTTCACCCCAACCCCACCGCCCGCGCCCGCATTCGGACCGAACTGGGCGTCGACAGCGCACGGTGCGTCGTCGTGATCGTCAGCCGCCTGGTGCGACATAAGGGGCACCCAGAATTGCTTGCCGCGATGGAATCTGTCGACGCCGACCTGTGGGTCGTGGGCGAGCGTCTGGATTCGGACCGTGGTGAGGACATCGGCGCATTGCTCGAACGCAGTCCGCTCGGACCGCGCCTACGGGTGCTTGGTGCCCGCACGGACGTGGCTGACATCCTGGCCGCGGCTGACATCTTCGCGTTGCCCAGCCACTTCGAGGGCCTGCCGATGTCGGTGATCGAGGCGATGCTGACCAGCCTGCCAGTTATCGCGACGTCGATTCGTGGCCCACGTGAACAGGTGATTACAGGTCACACCGGTCTGTTAGTGCCCCCAAGGACGGTACAACCCTTGATTGCAGCCCTCACATTGCTTGTCACAGACCCAGGCCTGCGAAACAGAATGGGCCAAGCCGGACGCGAACGCGCTCTGTTACTTTATGTCGAAGGCGCAATAATATCGCGAACGCTGGACCTGTTGGGGCTGTTTCGCTAAGCCGCGGGAATGGTCGTTCCAATTCGCCGTGCGCTGCTGTCCGTTTCCGATAAAACCGGGCTGCTGCCGTTGGCCCGCGCGCTGGTGGCGCACGGCACGGCGCTGCTTTCGACCGGCGGAACAGCCCGGGCATTGATGGATGCAGGAATCCCAGTGACGGAAGTGGCGGACTACACCGGCATACCGGAAATGCTGGGCGGGCGGGTGAAAACCCTGGTGCCGACGATCCACGGTGGCATCCTCGCCCGTCGCGACGATCCGGACCATGCGGCGCAGATGGTCCAGCACGGCATCCACCCCATCGACCTCGTTTGCGTGAACCTGTACCCCTTCGCCGCGACAGTTCATTCCGGTGCGCCGAACATGGACTGTATTGAGGCTATCGACGTCGGCGGTCCCGCCATGATCCGCGCGGCGGCCAAGAATTTCGATCACGTTTCCGTTCTGACATGCCCAGCCCAGTATGAGGCCGCGATCGGAATGCTGGCCCACGGCGGTACGACGGCCGAGGCGCGGCAGACCTGGGCCGCAGACGCATTCGCCCGCACCGCAGCGTACGACGCCGCCATTGCAGGATGGTTCCTGCGCGACCAGCCCTTTCCACCGCACCTGATTCTATCGGCGACCCGGCGCGAAGTCCTTCGGTACGGCGAGAACCCGCATCAACAAGCCGCCTTCTATACCGCCAGCGACCGCCCTGGCGTGGCCAGTGCCCGGCAGGTGCAGGGTAAGTCGCTGAGCTATAACAATATCGCTGACACCGATGCCGCCTATGAATGCGTCAGCGAGTTCGAGCAGCCGGCCGTGGTCATCGTCAAGCACGGCAACCCCTGTGGCGTCGCGACCGCCCCCACCCTGGCCGAGGCGTGGGTCCTGGCGCTGCGTTGCGACCCGGTTTCGGCCTTTGGCGGTGTCGTGGCGGTCAACCGCACCCTGGACGGGGCAACGGCCGAACTGATCGCTACCCTGTTTACCGAGGTCGTGGTTGCACCCGACGCAGACGCCGATGCGCGCCGGGTGCTGTCGGACAAACGCAACCTGCGTGTGTTGCTGGCCGGCGCCGTACCAGACCCGGCAGCGCCCGCCATGCAGGTGCGTAGCGTGGCCGGCGGCTATTTGCTGCAAACCCGCGATGGCGGACGGATCTCTGCCGCGCAGCTTGTTATCGCGACCGAGCGTGCGCCGGAGCCGGCCGAACTTCGCGACCTCATGTTCGCGTTTCGGGTCTGTAAACATGTAAAGTCGAACGCGATCGTCTATGCCCGCGACGGTGCGACGACTGGTATCGGCGCGGGACAAATGTCGCGCGTCGACAGCGCGCGCATCGCAGGCTGGAAAGGCGAAGCGGCAGCGCGGGAGGCTGGTCTCGGCCCGTCGTTGACGGCCGGCAGCGTTGTTGCCTCGGACGCGTTCTTTCCTTTTGCGGATGGGTTGGAGGCGGCGATCGCGGCTGGGGCCACGGCGGTGATCCAGCCCGGCGGTTCGGTACGCGACGCGGACGTGGTGGCCGCCGCCAATCGCGCCGGGATTGCGATGGTGCTGACAGGGATGCGTCATTTCCGGCATTAGCGGCGGTTAGCCAGCTAAACCTATCCGCCCGAAAGTTCGTGAATAAGGTCCGCACGACCCGGGTTGAGGCCATTTTGACGGCTGCAATCCGGACCCGGAGCGGCACGCCAGCGATGTCGCCCGCACAAGGGCTGACGTCAAAACCGAAGCCGCCCGTGCAATCAACTGGACGTGTGACACGAACCTGGGTGGCGATAACCCGTAACCAAACCGCACCTGCTGCGTTGTATCGCGGTGGAACGCAAACAGCCGACCCATCTACCGCTTGGCTACAAAACAAATAAGGGAAATGCGACGATGAATCAGGCAATGTTTACGCTAGCAGCCGTGCTGCTAGCCGGTTCCGCGTTAGCCCAAACGGCAACGCCGGGAAACATGGCACCCGGTGCTACCTCCAACGCGCCCATGACCGGCGTAAGCCCCAGCACCGGTGTAACACCGGGCACCGGCGTCGTTGGCCGTAACATGGGAACGGCTGCTGCCGCAGGCGACCGCAACCAGGCAGTTTCCACGACGGCCGCCAATGCACCGCAGCCGGCCCGCGGGGCTAATTCTTTCAGCATGGGTGAGGCACGGCGTCGCATCCAGCGCAGCGGCTATACCAACGTTGCCGGCCTGAAGAAGGACGATGGCGGCGTTTGGCGCGGCATGGCCAGCAAGGGTGGCGCGGCGACCCCGGTTTGGCTGGACTACAAGGGTAATGTTGGCAACACGGCCGATGTGTCCTCCACCATGGGCACAGCGCCGGCGAGCGGCGCGGGAACG
>JAYVTX010000256.1:0-5351 GCA_043788425.1 Rhodospirillales bacterium | reverse complement strand
CGCCGCCCGCACGGACCATGCTGCCGCAAACACCGCCCACGCCCACGGCGCACCACCGGCTGCAACGACCGCGACGGCGGCCCAGACAATCGGAAACTGCACGATCGACAATGCAAACCCGACGGGCACCAGCGACCGGATCGTCCGCGCCCACCGCAGCTCGTGCTGCACCAAGGCGCCAACGGTATTCTCGGGGATCGTGGTGTGCGGGATCGTGGCTGCCAGGGCGACAGTCATGCCGCGCTCGGCCACTAAACGACCCAATACCGCATCATCTGCCAGATGGGGGCTTAGGGCCTGTAGCCCACCCACGTCCAACAGCGTCTGCCGGGTCAGGGCCATGGTGGCACCCAGGCAATCCTGCCGCCCCATCGCCCGGGCCAGCAACGCGCCTGGCAGGAAACTGTGGTTGATCTGCGACGCACCGAGGGCACCAGCAATCCCGGTCGTGGCTGGCAACCCGGCATATAGCGTCGTGACCAGCCCCACGCCGGGCTGGGCCAACGTGTCGGTTAGCCGCTGCAGATAGAAGGGGGCGGCATGAATATCGCTGTCGGCGATCACCAAAATGTCGTGCTTGGCCGCGCCAAACATGTTCAGAAGGTTCGCGATCTTATGGTTTGGCCCATGCGGTGTGCTGTCGATCACGACCGTCATGTCTAGCGCCGGAAAACGCGTGCGCAGCCGGTCCAGCGTTCGCAGGGCCGGGTCGGCCACGTCCTGAACGCCAAAAACAACCTGAAATTCCGGGTAGTCCTGGGCGCAGAAGGAGGCCAGCGCCTGCTCCAACAATGGCTCGTCACCATGCAGGGGTTTCAGCACCGTAACCGGTGGCCGGGCGGTGGTGGGCAGGGGGCGTGCACGTTGATGCCGTAGCAGCGCCAGCAGGCCGGCCCCGGCCTGTACCAATCCGGCGCATGCCACCAGCGCGCATAGGACAGCGAGCACGTGCATCACAGCGTCCCGCCCGACAGCGCCGCTGTTTTCTGCTTCAGGCTGGCGATCAGCGCATCAGGCCCGCCCGACGCCAGTAGGGCGCGGAAGTCGGAGCGTTGCACAGCCACCTGGCTGATGGTGCCGTTCAGCAGCACGTCGACGGCGCGCCAGCCCTGGGCCGTTTGGCGCATGACATAGTCGATGCGAATGGGATCGCCCCGCGACGGTACGATCTGGGTGGGCACAATCTGGTCGGTCCCGGCCGCGCGGATGCCCGGCAGCACCTCCAGCTTCTCGCCACCGAATTCCTCGAAATTCTCCGTGTAGCGGGCGATG
The DNA here is from genome assembly GCA_043788425.1 of Rhodospirillales bacterium. Classification (GTDB taxonomy): domain Bacteria; phylum Pseudomonadota; class Alphaproteobacteria; order Acetobacterales; family Acetobacteraceae; genus JANPPS01. The sequence continues at coordinate 4,079 of JAYVTX010000256.1, read as the reverse complement.
GTAAAAGCGCGGAACGTATCGAACAGCTGGGATTGCTGGGCGGGAGTGAAACTTGCCCAGCGCGGGCCGACAGTGCCCTGTAGCGTCGCGCCGATGTCGAATGCACGCTCAATAAATGGGGCCAGCGTGGCAGACCGTTTTGGGAACGGGGCGACTGTGCCGGCCTTCATACTGGTGAGCAGCGCCTCCAAAAGGGCGCGGATCGGCGTATCGGGACCATCGGCAGCCCAGGCCGGGCAGTCCACGAAGGCCGCGGCACCACTCAACCCAACCCCGATGAGCCAGCCCCGGCGGTGCATCATTCCGCGGGTTGCACCAAAGTCAGCGCGTCATCCCGGCCGAGGGCACCCATGGCCGTGGCCACGATATCCATGGCGCCCAGCCCCGCCTCGATCATCTGGGCGGCCGGGCTGTTATGGTCGATGAACTTGTCCGGCAGCGTCATGGAACGCACGCGCACGCCACCATCGAGCAAGCCGCGCTTGGCCAGATGCTGCAGGATTGCCGCGCCAAATCCGCCGATCGAGCCTTCTTCAACGATCACCAGCACCGCATGGTGGCGGGCGAGCTGTTCGACCATTGCCACGTCGAACGGCTTGGCAAAACGGGCGTCCGCCACTGTTGTCGACAGGCCACGCGCCGCCAGCTCGTCCGCTGCCTTCAGGCTATCCGCCAAGCGGGTGCCCAGCGAAAGAATCGCTATCTTGCTGCCCTCCCGCATCAAACGGCCGCGCCCGATATCCAGCACGGTGCCGCGTGGCGGCAGTGCCAGGCCCAAACCTTCACCACGCGGGTAACGGATGGCACTCGGGCGGTCGTCGATTATGGCGGACGTCGCCACCATGTGCATCAGCTCCAGCTCGTCCGACGGCGCCATAATGACGAAGCCGGGCAAACAGCCGAGGTAGGCGAGATCGAAGCTGCCCGCGTGCGTGGCCCCATCGGCACCCACCAACCCGGCGCGATCGATGCCGAACCGAACCGGCAGCGACTGGATCGCCACGTCATGAACGACCTGGTCGTAGGCGCGCTGCAGAAACGTGCTGTAGATCGCGCAATAGGGCTTTAAACCCTCCGTCGCCATGCCCGCCGCGAACGTGACCGCGTGCTGTTCGGCAATGCCCACGTCAAACATGCGGTCGGGGAACAGCTTGCCAAACCGATCGAGGCCGGTGCCGGTTGGCATGGCGGCGGTTATTGCGACAATGCTCGGGTCTGCCTGCGCCTCCGCAATCAGGGCGTCGGCAAAAACCCGCGTGTATTGGGGCGGGCCAGGCGGTGCCTTGACCTGCTCGCCAGTGACGACATTGAACTTGCTGACGCCGTGATACTTGTCGGGACTGGCCTCTGCCGGGGGATAGCCGTGACCCTTTTTGGTGATGACGTGCAGCAGGATCGGCCCGCTCTCTTCCGCCTCCCGCACGTTTCGCAACACAGGCAGCAAATGATCCAGGTTGTGACCGTCAATCGGGCCCACGTAGTAGAAGCCTAGTTCCTCGAACAGCGTGCCGCCGGTCAGGATGCCGCGAGCATATTCCTCGGCACGCCGGGCGGTCCGCTGCATGCCGCGCGGAAAACGCATCGCCATCCGGGCGGCCAGGTCACGCAGGTTCAGGAACGACCGGCTGCTCATCAGGCGCGATAGATAGGCGCTCATGGCACCCACGGGCGGTGCGATCGACATGTCGTTGTCGTTTAGGATCACCAGCAGGCGGGATCGGCGTGCGCCCGCGTTGTTCATCGCCTCATACGCCATGCCGGCGCTCATCGCCCCGTCGCCGATCACGGCAACGACATGGCGATCGTTTTCGTGGTGCATGTCGTGCGCAACGGCCATACCCAACCCGGCCGAAATGCTGGTGCTGCTATGGGCCGCCCCAAACGGATCGTATTCCGACTCACTCCGCCGTGTGAAGCCGGACAGCCCGCCGGGCTGGCGCAGAGTACGGATCCGGTCACGCCGTCCGGTCAGGATTTTATGTGGATAGGCTTGGTGCCCGACGTCCCATAAGATACGGTCGCGCGGCGTGTCGAACACCGCGTGAAGCGCCACCGTCAGCTCGACCACGCCCAGGGACGCCCCCAAATGGCCGCCCGTCGTGCTAACCACGTCCACGGTTTCGGCCCGCAGTTCATCGGCGAGGTTACGCAACTGCTCAGGCGAGAAGTTTCGCATATCAGCTGGAATGCGAACCCGGTCTAGTGTTGGGGTCTGCGGGCGGGCTGGCGATACGCTCGGGTTCATCGGACCTGTCTGCTCCCGGTTGGCCGCGTCATAATCGGGCCGTCGTGGTTTGGCGGTCGGTGGCGGAGGAACCACGTCACGCAGGTTTGGGCAAGCGCCGGGTTAACCGGCCAATTACGATTGAACACATTACCCAAGCTGGGTCGCTCCTGCCATAGTGCCACGCGCTCCGCCCAAAGCTGTGTCTAAATGGCAACAGTGCAGCCCCAGGTCAGCAGGGTCGCCTCCACCTGCCTCGCTTACGTTGTATGTTGCGAGCCAGTAATTGGAGACAGTGTTGATGCGGGTGGTGTTGGCTCAACCAAGAGGGTTCTGCGCAGGGGTCGAGCGTGCCATTGAGATCGTTGAGCGTGCAATCGCCAAGTTTGGCCCACCGATCTATGTTCGTCACGAAATCGTGCATAATCGGCACGTCGTCGAGGATTTGCGGCAGCGCGGGGCCGTTTTCGTGGATGAAATCGATCAGGTCCCGCCGGGTGCCATGACCATTTTCAGCGCGCATGGCGTAGCCAAGCGGGTCGAGGACGTCGCCCGTGAGCGTCGGCTACCCGTAATCGACGCAACCTGCCCGTTGGTTTCGAAAGTGCATGCCGAAGGGCGGCGATACGCATCGCAGGATCGCGAGGTCGTGCTGGTCGGCCATGCCGGTCACGCAGAGGTTGAGGGCACGATCGGGCAAATCCCCGGGCGCGTTCACCTTGTTCAGACCGTAGCCGACGTTGCGACGCTGCAGGTAACCAACCCAGATCGACTGGCCTATGTCACGCAAACAACCCTGTCGGTTGATGACACGCGCGGCATTATCGCGGCGTTACAGGCGCGGTTTCCTACCATCGTCGGACCCGACGTGCGCGATATCTGCTATGCCACACAAAACCGCCAGCAAGCGGTGCATGATCTGGCCAAGCTGGTAGACATGATTTTGGTTGTCGGGTCGAAAAACAGCTCCAACTCAAACCGGCTGGCGGAGATTGGCGTTGAACTAGGTAAGCCGAGCTACTTGATTGACGATGCGAGTGCCCTGCAGGCGGACTGGTTCACGGGGATCGACTCGGTCGGGCTAACGGCCGGGGCGAGTGCTCCCGAGATGCTGGTGCAGGGCGTGATCGACGGTCTGCGTCAGTTTGGCGAGGTTGAGGTGGCATTGCTGCCGGGCGTGGCTGAGGATGTAAAATTCAAGTTTCCGGCTGAGCTGAGTTAGGGGTCTATCGATGTCCGTTCCAATGCGTCAGGTCGTCCAGGTGGGCGCCTATGTCGTGAAGCAGCACATGCTGGGCCGTAAGCGTTATCCGCTGGTGCTGATGCTGGAGCCGCTATTCCGCTGCAACCTCGCCTGCTCCGGCTGTGGCAAGATCGACTATCCGGCGGAAATCTTGAACCAGCGTTTGTCGGTGGCCGACAGCCTGGCCGCTGTCGATGAGTGCGGGGCGCCGGTTGTGGCCATAGCGGGTGGGGAGCCGCTGTTGCACAAGGAAATGCCGCAGATTGTCGAAGGCATCCTGGCCCGCAAGAAGTTCGTCTACCTCTGCACGAACGCGCTGCTGCTGGATAAGAAGATGGACCAGTACACGCCCAACCCATATTTCTCATGGGACGTGCATTTGGACGGCGACAAGGCCATGCACGACCAGGCCGTGAGCCAGGAGGGCGTATTCGAAAAGGCGGTCGCCGCCATCAAGAAGGCGAAGGCACGCGGCTTCCGCCTATCGATCAATTGCACCTTGTTTGACGGTGCGGAACCGGCCCGGGTCGCCGCATTCTTCGACGAAGTGATGGCGATGGGCGTCGATGGCATCATGACCAGCCCAGGTTACGCGTATGAGCGCGCGCCGGA
>JAYVTX010000255.1:0-7659 GCA_043788425.1 Rhodospirillales bacterium | reverse complement strand
AGTGATCGGGCGCGATTCGAACGTTGGGGTGAACCCGGCCCCGCAGGTTAGCCCGGTTCAGCCACGCGAGTGGATGTAGGTGTGCAAGCTCTCATTCTCCTCGACATGGCGCTCGATACGGGCGCGGACCACGTCGCGGACGCTGATAATCCCAATCAAAACGCCATCGTTCAGCACAGGTAAATGACGGAAGTACCCGCGGTCCATCAGCTCCATAGCTTCATTGATTGTAGTCTGGGGTGTCACGGTCGTGACCGACCGGGTCATGATATCGCCGGCGGTCATCTTGTGAACGTCAACGCCCTTATTGGCCAACGCCTTGACCACATCCCGCTCGCTGACGATTCCAGCCAAATGGCCGTGTTCATCCAGCACAAGGACGGCGCCAATCCGGCGCGATGCAATGGTGGATGCAAGTTCGGGCAATGGCGTACCGGGTTGGACGGACACAATGGTGTTGCCCTTCGTGCGCAAAACGGTGGCGATGGTCATTGCTGTGATCTCCTAGTGGCTCTGCCACGATCTGAGTGCCGGGCCTACGATGACATTCGTTACATGGCGTCACGACAGGGTTGGTCAATCGCCAGAACGGTCTCCACCAGTTTCCAGCCGTTTTACGGTGGCCCAGTGCGCTTCCATTTGGGGGAGCGTCGCATCGGCCGGTGTCAGCCCGACCGCTGCCAGCGCGGCCTCCACCCCCAAAAACCGGCGGGTGAACTTGGCGCTGGCCTGCTGCAGGCAAGCCTCAGGGTCTAATCCAAGCTTCCGCGCTAGGTTCGCAGCAACGAACAGCAGGTCGCCCATTTCATCCGCCAGGCGCGCCGGGTCGGCTGCGGGCAGCTCGGCCTGCAGCTCGGCAATTTCTTCCTGAAGCTTCTCCAATACGTCGTCGGTACCGGGCCAATCGAAACCAACGCGGGCGGCGCGGGTGGTCAACTTCAGCGCGTGCGATAAAGCGGGCAGGCCCGGCGTCACCCCAGCCAGCGCACCCGTCTGGTGCCGGGCCGCACGCTCCGCCCGTTTGTGCCCATCCCAGCCGAGGGCCAGTGCATCGGACGCAAACACATGCGGATGGCGGCGCACCATCTTGTCGGCGATCCGGCGCGCGACGGTGGCGAAAGTGAACAGCCCGGCTTCCTCGGCCAGACGCGCGTGATAAACGACCTGGAACAGCAAATCGCCCAGCTCATCCGGCAGCGCGTCCAAATCGTGCTGCGCGATCGCGTCGGCGACCTCATACGCTTCCTCAATCGTGTAGGGGGCGATCGTGGCCCAGGTCTGCACCTGGTCCCACGGGCACCCGGTAGCGGGATCGCGTAATGCTGCCATGACCGAAAGCAGACGCGCGATCTCTGTTTCGGCGGTACCCGGCGGGGGCAGGGGTGCGGTCAAGCGTTCAATCCTCGGAATTATGCCCGGATTAGAGACTTTGCTATGTTTCGGCGAGCCACGGTGGATAAAGCCGGGCAGGCGGGGGATTTGTCCATGGGTGCAATTCGCGTTCTCGTCGTGATGGCTGGGGTACTCGTGGCTGTTTCGGCCCAGGCCCAAACAAATTTAACGAGCCCCGTGGGGATGTGGCGCACGATCGATGACAAAACGGGGAAGGAGCGCGGCCTGGTGCGTATTTTCGAAACAAACGGTGCCCTTTATGGCAGGCTGCAGAAGCTATACGACCCGGCGGCCGCGGGCCGGGTGTGTGAAAAGTGTTCAGACGACCGCAAGGGTAAGCCACTAATCGGCCTGGACATTGTGCGTGGTCTGCGTGCCGATTCGGATGGTGGTTGGAGTGGTGGTGAGATTTTGGATCCGGAAAGCGGGTCGACCTACCGCGCGTCGGTCAAGCTGGCCGACGGAGGGAGCAAGCTGCAGGTCCGGGGCTACCTCATGGTGAGCCTGTTGGGACGGAGCCAGATTTGGGTACGAGACCGATAACCCCCATCAACTAAAGTCGCATAATATATATTATGGAAAGTCTAGCACGAGCCCATCGTAACCAGGCTCAAATCCCGGCGGTAACCGCTTGACCAGCCACGCCCAATCCAGATCGTATCCCATATGCGTCAGCACCGTCCGCCGGGGCTTGATCCGCTCTGCCCAGGCAATCACCTGGTCTAAATTGGCGTGCGTCTTGTGCGACCGACGCTGGAAGCAATCCACCAGCCACGTATCAATGCCGGCAAGCCCATCCAGCGCGGCGTCCTCAAGTTTCGCCACGTCTGTCGAATACCCGAACGGCCCGATCCGCAGCCCAAGGGTTGGCATGTACCCATGATCCTGCTCGAAGGTCGCAACCCGTAATCCGGCGGCCTCGATCACATCGCCGGCAACCATGGTACGCGGCACCAGCGCCGGGCGGTAAAAATATGGACCGTTCCAGGGCCGGAACGCATAGTCGAAGCGCTTTGATAGATCTCCCCACGTCGGCTCGGTCATCCAGGCGTCTAGCGGCCGGCTAATCAGGCGATTGAGGATGCGCACGTCGTCGATGCCTAAAACATGGTCGGCATGGGCGTGCGTGAATAGCACGCTGTCGACGCGGGGTATGCCGCAGGCCAAGAGCTGCGTACGCATATCGGGCGATGCGTCGATCAGCAGCCGCTCGCCGCCGTCACTTTCAATAACGATACTGGATCGTGTTCGCCGGTTGCGCGGCTCGGCCGGGTCGCAGGCCCCCCAGTCGCCGCGTCCATCGGCACCCCCCAGCTGCGGCACCCCGGCCGAGCCGCCGCAGCCCAGCACCGTCACCCGCATGCGGTGAACAGCCGCCAAAAGTTCGCAGATGTCAGTGTATCCAGGGCCAACACGTCCATTCCGCGCACCCCGGCCAACACGGCGCCCGTGTGCATGACATGCGCCGGCTCGTTACGCTTGCCCCGGTACGGCACCGGCGCCAAATACGGTGCGTCCGTTTCCACCAACAGCCGATCGGCGGGCACATCGGCCGCAATCGCCCGGTTCTCGGTCGATTTTGGGAACGTCAGTATGCCGGAAAAGCTGACATACGCGCCCAACGCCACCGCTGCTTCCATCAAGTCCCGGCCGGAGCTGAAGCAGTGTAGCACCATGCCAAACGGACCGCCCGTTTCATGCTCCTCCCGCAGGATTGCGGCCACATCATCATCGGCGTCGCGGGCGTGGATCACCAGTGGCAGGCCGGTCTGCTGCGCGGCCCGGATGTGGTTGCGAAAGCTGGCCTGCTGCTGGTCGCGGGGGGAGGTTTCGTAGTGGTAGTCCAGCCCGCTTTCGCCAATACCCACCACGCGCGTTGCCCGGGTTAGGGCTACGATCTCCGCCACCGTGGCGACCGGGTTTTCAGCGACGTATTGCGGGTGGACGCCCACCGTGCACCACACGTCCAGCGCCGCCGCGATGGCTGGCAGGCCGGTAGACTGTGCGGGACGGGTGCCGATTGTGACCATCGCCGCCACCCCGGCCGCCCGCGCCCGCGCGACGACGTCCGCCCGCTGATCGGCCGGCCAGTCGTCCAAATGGCAATGGCTGTCGATCACGCCGCGTCCACGACATAGCGCGGAAACACGCCGGCTGGCGGTGGCAGAACGGTCCCACCGGGTACCGGTACTGCCACGTCGGCCAGTGTGCGCGCGCTTGCCCCCAGCTGGTCCAGCATGTGCGACATGCTATCCGGCATGAACGGTTGCAGCACGGTTGCTACCACCCGGATCACGTCCACCAGTCGCGCCAGTACGTCCGCCATGCGCGCCGGGTCGGTTTTGCGCAACGCCCAGGGTGCCGCGTGATCGATGTATGCGTTGGCTGCACGAATGACGCGCCACACGGCCTCCAACGCATCATGGAACAGCAGGCGCGTCATCAGCGGCCGCATCAGTGCTGGCAGCGCCTGCGCCGCATCGTGCAGGGCTTGATCCTCTGCCGTCATCGCGCCCAGGACAGGCAGCACGCCGCCGCAGTTTTTCGCAATTTGCGACAGGGTGCGCTGGGCCAAATTACCAAGGTCGTTCGCCAGTTCGACATTCAATCGCCGGATCAGCGCCGTGTCGCTGTAGTCACCGTCATTGCCAAACGGCACCTCGCGCAAAAGAAAATACCGCACCGGGTCCAGGCCGAATGTATCCACTAGCCGATCCGCGTCGACAGCGTTGCCGAGCGACTTGCTCATCTTCTCACCATCCACGACCCACCAGCCATGGGCCACGACACTGGCCGGCACGGGCAACCCCGCCGCCATCAGGAACGCGGGCCAATAGACGGCATGGAAGCGCAGGATGTCCTTGCCGACCACATGCACGTTTGCCGGCCAGAACGGCCAGCGTGCCGCGGTTGTATCGGGGTAGCCGACGGCCGACAGGTAGTTGGTTAGCGCATCCAGCCACACGTACATCACATGCGCGGGATCGTCCGGCACGGGCACACCCCAGGTGAAGCTGGTGCGGCTGACCGACAGGTCCCGCAGGCCGGATTGGACGAAACTCGTCACCTCTCGCCGGCGGCCTGAGGGTAGCACGCTGTCCGGGATTTGGTTGTATAGATCGATCAGCCGGTCCTGATACGAGGACAGGCGAAAGAAATAGGACGGCTCCACCACCCATTCCACCGGGGCGCCCGTTGGTGCGATGCGTGTACCGTCGGCGGCTTCCGTCACCTCGTCCGCATCGAAAAACGCCTCATCGCGAACCGAGTACCAGCCTTCATACTGGCCGAGGTAAATCGCATCAGCCTCACGCAATTTCCGCCACAGCGCCTGGCAGGCCGCGATGTGCCGCGGTTCCGTCGTGCGAATGAAGTCGTCGTTCGTCAGATTCAGCTTGGAAGACATGGCCTGGAACTTGGCCGAAATTTGGTCTGCAAACGCCTGCGGTTCCATGCCCGCGTCTAGCGCTGCCTTTTGAACTTTTTGGCCGTGCTCATCCGTTCCGGTCAGAAAGAACACGTCGTGGTCATCCAGCCGCTGCCAGCGCGCCAGCACGTCGGCAGCGATACATGTGTAAGCGTGGCCGATATGGGGCGCGCCGTTAACATAGAAGATCGGCGTTGTTACGTAATACTTGCTCATGGTCCGTTCAGATGTTCAATGACCGTGACGATTGCCTGACGCCGGTCCAGATGGAACCGCTCCGTCTCGTCCTGAATACGGCCCAGCGTGTGCCACAAATCATACCAGCCGGCGAGAGGCCGTGCGCTGAGCAACGTGCCCTGCCCCGCCGCCGTCCGTACGGACCCAGCGATCCGATGGCGCAGCATGTCCATATACGCGCTGAACCCTTCGTCGGACCGTGCCAGGGCCGCCGCGATCGTCTGCACCCGCGCATGCGGAACCGGATGCTGGGCCAGTGTGTCGTCGACCAGCGCTGCGATCGCCAGCCCCTCGCCAGCCAGTTCCAGCGCCCGGCCCGGCGCACCGTCTGCCAGCGTGATCAGATCCGCCTGATTTTTCCCGGGTGCTAGACGGGCTAACGCCGCCGCCATGTCTGCCGGACCGAGCGGCGCCAGGCGCAGCAGGCGGCACCGGCTGCGGATCGTGGCCGGCAGGCGGCCCGGCGCGTCGCACGTCAGCAGCAGGACGGCACGGGCGGGAGGCTCCTCCAGCACCTTCAGTAACGCATTGGCGGCGTTGCGGTTCATGGCCTCCGCCCCATCCACAACGACAACGCGCCATCCACCCTCGGCCGGCGTTAGGTGCAGGAAGGACGGCACGGCGCGAACGGTGTCGACCACGATTTCAGCCCGCAAACGCTTACGCTTGTCGTCCCATTCCCGCTCAATCGTGAGCAGGTCGGCATGCGAACCCTCCGCCACGCGACGGAACAGCGGTAGGGCCGGGTCATGCGCCGGACAGCCAGGACCGGCGAACAAGCGCCGGGCAAACCGGTAGGCGAGCGTCGCCTTACCGATACCCGGCGGGCCTGTCAGGAACCAGGCGTGGTGCATGCGGCCATCGGCCAACGCGGACTCGAACGTCGCCTCGGCATCGGCATGGCCAAATAGGAACGGTGTTTCGCGGGACGTCATAGGCCCAGCGCCGCACAAACCAGGGCATAGACGGTCTCGGCCGGACCATCGGCGGATACGATCCGGCAGCGCCCGGGATCGGCGGCGGCGATCGCGTCATAGCCAGCGCGGACGCGGGCGTGAAAGGCCGCGTCCTGCCGCTCGTACCGATCCAGCGCCTGGGCGCGGGCGGCGACGCGGGCGGCGGCGGTTGCAGGCGTGGCCGTCAGCACGATAGTGACGCTGGGTTGGACCGGCAATAATTGGGTAAGGGCCGCAATCAGCGCCCGATCGCCGCCCTGGCCCCAGCCCTGATACGCCATCGTGCTATCGGCAAACCGGTCGCATACCACCCAGCTTCCAGCGGCCAACGCCGGCAGGATCGTTTGGTCCAGATGCTCTGCCCGGGCTGCGAAATGCAGGTACGTTTCGGCGGCGGGCGACCACTCTTGCGCCGAGTTCAGCAACAACGATCGCAAAACCTCAGCCGCGGGCGCCCCACCAGGTTCGCGTGTCAGGCAAACGGGAACGCCCAGACCACGCAGCGTTTCGGCTAATAGCCGCGCCTGCGTAGACTTGCCCGCACCCTCGCCACCTTCGAACGTGACGAACAGGTTATGAGCCGGTGACGAACCGCGACGCCACAGCCATCGCACGACCTGGCAGGCCCAGGCGCGGTACGTCAGCCCCGGCCAGCAGCGGTATTTCCATCGGCGGCACGCCCTGCCCCGTAACCGTCAGCTTGCCCAGCACGTCGCCCCGATTGACAGGCGCGGCCACGGGCTCGGCAAATACGACAGCAATCTGTGCCGTGCGCCGCCACGACCGGGGCATGGTCATCACTAGGTCGCGCCCGCCCACCAATGGCACGCGCGGCTGCGATCCCAGCCAGACCCGCGCCTGCTCCACCGTGTCACCAGCGCTGAACAGATTGACGTTTTCGAACTCGCGATAGCTCCACTCCAGCAGGCGCTCGCTCTCCTCCGCCCGTTGGTGCATCGACGTCAGACCATTTACGACCACAATCACGCGGCGCCCGGCACGCGTAGCGCTGGCGACCAGGCCGTACCCGCCTTCCTCCGTGTGGCCCGTCTTCAATCCGTCCGCCAAGCCCTTCTGGACGAGGGGATTGCGGTTTTGTTGTTCGATGCCGCCATATTTAAATACCTTTTCCGCATCGTATTTATAGTACTCAGGAAAGTCGGTAATCAGCCGGCGGGCGAGGGTTGCGATGTCGCGGCACGTCATGCGCTGGGCCGGGTCTGGCCAGCCGGTGCTGTTGCGAAAGTTGCTGCTCGTCAGGCCCAGCTCGCGCGCCTTCATGTTCATCAGTTCCGCAAATGCTTCCTCCGACCCGGCGATGGCCTCGGCCAGAACCAGGCACGCATCATTGCCGGACTGGACGATGACGCCGCGGATCAAGTCCTCCACGCGGACAGAGCCATTGAGTGGCACGAACATCTTACTGCCCTGCATGCGCCAGGCCCGTTCGCTGACGGGCAGATCCTGCGACAGCGCCAGGCGGCCGGATTTAAGGTAGCCATACACGATATAAGCGGTCATCAGCTTGGTCATGGACGATGGCGGCATGGAGGCGTTGCCCTCCTTGTCCAGCATGACCGCGCCGGTCGTAAAATCCATAACCAACGCGTATTTAGCCAGCGTATCCAGGGGTCCGAGGGGTGTGAC
>JAYVTX010000254.1:0-4405 GCA_043788425.1 Rhodospirillales bacterium | reverse complement strand
TTGCCGCCGAAACGGGTGTTTCCCGGGAAAGATTGGTGCCGGACGCAGAACTGGCAGGGCTCGACATCCCGTCGCTCGATATGGTCCAGGCAATCTTTGCAATCGAGGAGCGGTTCAAGGTCGATATCCCCGTTGTCAGTCAGCAGACAGGTGCCGAGTTCACGACCGTGCGTGGGCTGGTGGATCATGTGTTGCATACCCTCGATCGCGTGCCCGCGTAGTTTGGCGGACCGGATCCGGGTGGCGGTAACGGGCCTGGGTGGTCTGTGTGCGATCGGCGCCGGCGTAGCCACGCTGTGGCAGGCTTTGTTGGCCGGGCAGACCGGGATCGGGCCGATCACCGGCATCCCGACCGACCGTATTCAGGCGCGAATTGCTGCCCAATGTGCGTTCGACCCGGCCGACCATTTCGGGCCGCGCCGCCTTCCACTGATGGACCGCGCCGCCGCCATGGCCGTTGTGGTGGCGCGGCAGGCGATGGCGGACGCCGGGCTGGTAGCCAACCCTGACCAGGCCCACCGGCGCGGTGCGGTGCTGGGTGCCGCCATCGGGCAAACCAGCCTGGACGACGCCTACCGCGCATTTTACGGCGACGGTGCATCCCGGGTGCATCCCCTGACGGTTCCGCGCCTTATGCCCAACGCCGCCGCCGCCCATGTCAGCATGGAATGCGGCCTACGCGGCCCGGTATTCGCCACTGCATCCGCCTGTGCATCGGCCACCCACGCAATCGGCCAGGCACTCGACCTTATCCGTGCCGGGCGCGCCGATATCATGCTGGCCGGCGGCGCGGATGCCAGCCTGGTTCCGGGCGTGTTCAAATCGTGGGAGGGCCTGCGGGTGCTGAGCAATGAGGGCTGCCGCCCGTTCAGCCAGGACCGCAGCGGGCTGGTACTGGGTGAGGGTGCGGCCATCCTGGTTCTGGAACGCTGGGACCACGCCGTAGCCCGTGGCGCGCGCATCCATGCGGAGCTGGCGGGCGTAGGAATGTCTGCGGACGCGGCCGACCTGACCGCCCCCGCCGCGGACGGGGCCGCACGGGCCATGCGGGGCGCGCTGGACGACGCAGGCCTGACGGAGGACGCAATCGGCACCATCAACGCCCACGGCACCGGCACCCACCTGAACGACCGGACAGAGGCCGCGGCAATCCGTGCCGTTTTCCGCCACCCACCGCCCACCAGCAGCAGCAAGGGCGCGATCGGCCACTGCCTATGTGCCGCCGGCGCGATCGAGGCCGTGATCACGATCCTGACCCTACGTACCCAGACCCTGCCGCCAACAGTCGGCTTTCGCGTGGCCGACCCCGACTGCGCGATCGACCCGGTGCCCACCGCCCGCCCCGCCACGGTTATGGCCGCGCTATCCAACTCCTTCGCATTCGGCGGCATGAACGCCAGCGTGCTGTTCCGGGCTGCCCCGTGACGACGGCCCACATCAACGCGATCGCGACCGCCGTACCGCCGCATGACGTCCATGAAGCGTTTGTCGCGTTTGCCCGCACGCTGCTGGCCGACGACCGGGCGCGGTTCGTGTTCGACCGCATGGCCGACCGCGCCGACATCGCCCATCGCTGGTCCGATTTTGCACCGGGTACGCCGGGCGCCCCGCGCATCGACCGCGACGGGTTCTACGTCCGTGGCGCGTTTCCCGGCACGGCCGCTCGCATGGCGCTGTATGCGCCCCGGGCAGCCGATCTGGCGGCGCGGGCAGCAGGGCAGCTGGACCTAGCGGGTATCACGCACCTGGTCGTTGCATCCTGCACCGGGTTTACCGCGCCCGGGTTGGACCAGGTGCTGGCAGAACGGCTAGCCCTGTCACCCACGATCGAGCGGTCATTGATCGGCTTTATGGGCTGCTATGCCGCTGTACCCGCGCTGCGAACGGCCCGGCACATCGTCCGATCCGAGCCCGACGCACGCGTGCTGGTCGTCAATGCCGAGCTTTGTACGCTGCATTTGCAAGAAACCCCGGACCTGGAGACGGTGCTATCCTTTTTATTATTCGGTGACGGAGCGACAGCCGCGATCGTCAGTGCCGAACCGGCCGGCATCGCGCTGCATGACTTCTACAGCACGGCCCTGCCAGGCACGCAGGACCTGATCACCTGGGCAATCGGCGATCAGGGTTTTGACATGGTGCTGTCGGGCAAAGTGCCAGCGCGCATTGGCACGGCGTTACGCGCGGCGGCCGATGCGGACCCGGTTGGCATGCTGCTCGATCGCCCGCCTGCCACCACGCCGCATTGGGCCATCCATGCTGGTGGACGCACGGTGCTGGATGCGGTTCAGATCGGCCTTCGCCTACCAGATGCGGCGCTGGCCCCGTCCCGCGCCGTGTTGCGAGAGGTGGGCAACGTGTCATCCGCCACGCTGATGTTCGTTTTGGCACGCATGATGGGCCAGCCGGGACCTGGTGCCGCCATGGCTTTCGGGCCGGGCCTATGCGCCGAAACGTTCCGGTTCACCGTACTATGACCCTACGCACCCGCAGCCTGACGCCCGAAATCCTGGACCGGGAGGATGTCGATGACGCGACGCTGGCCGCCGTGCTGCGCGACCTGGCGGCCGTAAATACCCTGACGCGGGCACGGGCACCGACGGTGCAGTTTATGCGCCGGGTTGCGCGCGGCGGCGGCCGGTTGCGGGTGCTGGATGTGGGCTTTGGCGATGGCGACATGCTGCGGCGGATCGCCCGCTGGGGCCGACGTGCTGGGGTTGATCTGTCGCTATCGGGTGTCGATTTGGCTTCGGGCGCCGCTTGTGCCGCCCGGGCGAAAACGCCGCCATGGATGGGCATCGACTACCGCACCGGCGATTTGTTCGACGAACCGCCGGGCACGCATGACGTGATCATCAGTTCATTGTTCACCCACCACCTGACCGACCCACAAATCGTCCGCTTCCTGCAATGGATGGAGCGGTCGGCCCGGCGCGGCTGGTTCATCAACGACCTGCATCGCCACATCCTCGCCCGCGACGGCTTTGCCCTGTTATCCGCGGCCGCACGCTTCCACCCGATCGTGCAGGCCGATGGGCGGCTGAGTGTGGAGCGTAGTTTCCGCCGGGCCGATTGGCAGCGGCTGCTGCATCAGGCGGGCGTGCCTGGTCGCATCACCTGGCACATGCCGTTCCGGTACTGCGTGGCGTCATGCAGGCCCTGATTGCCGGGGGCGGCGTGGCCGGTGCCGCGACGGCCTGCCTATTGGGACCCGCCGCCACCCTGATCGAGCGGGAGACCGCGCCCCACGACAAGATTTGTGGTGAGTTCCTATCGTGGGAGGCACAGGCCTACCTCACCCAGCTCGGCTTAGATGCGGCTGCCATGGGGGCGCATCCGATCGACCGGGTGCGGCTGGTGCATGGCGACCGGGTGGCTGCGGCGGCGCTGCCGTTTCGGGGCCTGGGCCTCAGTCGCCGGGTGCTGGATCGTGCGCTGCTGGACCGGGCGGTTACGGGCGGGGCGACGGTGGTGCAGGCGGTTATCCGCGGTTGCGAGGGCGGCGGGCTGGATGTGCTGGGCCACGGGCGGCTGCATGCGCCCCGGCTGTATGTGGCAACCGGCAAGCATGATTTGCGTGGCATGCGGCGGGAGTGGCCAGCGAACCCTCTGGTGGGTGTAAAGATGTATCTCCGTCTTACGCCCGACCAGCAGGCCGAACTGGCCGGGCACATCGAAATCCTGTTGTTCCCCGGCGGCTATGCCGGCCTGCAATTGATCGAGGGCGGGCGCGCCAATCTGTGCCTGTTGTTGCATCGCGACCGATTTCAGGCGGCGGGACGGGATTGGGACGGCGTCATGGACCTGTTGGGCCGGGACTGTCCGCACCTGGCCCGGCGCATCGCAGGGGCGACGCAGCTGCTGGACCGGCCGATTACCATCAGCGGCGTACCCTATGGCTATGTGGCAGCACCGGCCGCTGGCGTGTTCCGGCTCGGGGACCAGATGGGCGTCATCCCGTCATTTTGCGGCGATGGCGTTTCAATCGCGCTGCATACGGCGTTTGCGGCCGTCGCGGCTGGGCCAGATACGCCGTTGTATTACCGCCGGGTCACGCCGCAAATCGCCGCCCCGATCCGCCGGGCTGGGCACTTGTTCGGCGTGGCGCAGGCGGCACCGGCCTGGGTCACGGCCGCCGCCCGGCACTGGCCCGCGGCGCTGCAGACTGTTGCCCGGCTTACCCGGTTGAGCCCACGCGCGGTCGGCGTAGTTGCAGCGCCTAGAGCGGGATAACATTACGTCCATCGTAACCTGAGTTGGTCAGGTAATTCGCGCACTCCTGTGGCGTGTATGTCCGGAGCAGGTTGCCGATTGTCGTGCACACCGCGTCGCGGCTGCGGGCCTGCGCCTTTCGCAGCAGGGGCGTGAGTTTGGCGAACACCTGCTCGACCGGGTTCAGGTCGGG
>JAYVTX010000253.1:0-4234 GCA_043788425.1 Rhodospirillales bacterium | reverse complement strand
CCGATCGCGTGCGACGCCGCCGTGATCGCAGCCGGGGCGCGGGCCGGAGCGTTGGCAGCCGCGTTGGGCGACCGCATCCCGCTGCGTTCCGAACGCGGCTACCATGTCACGATCGATCCTGGCACCACCCCCATGCCGCGCCTGCCGCTGATGCCCAGCGACGGTAAGATGTCCGTGACGCTGCTGGACCAGAACGGCCAAAAGCGGTTGCGCGTGGCCGGGCAGGTCGAGCTGGCGCACATCGACGACGCGCCCGACTGGCGGCGCGCCGCCATCCTCCGTCAATGGGCCCAGCGCCTGTTTCCGGACCTGCCGGCAGACAGCCCGGTGCAGCGCTGGGTGGGCCACCGGCCAAGCATCGCCGATGGCCTGCCAGTTATCGGTTTGGCCGGGCAGTGCAAACAGGTCGCCTACGCGTTCGGCCATGGCCACGTAGGCCTCGCCAGCGGCCCGATCACCGGTGTGGTGGTGGCGGACCTACTGGCCGGGCGCACGCCGACGATCGACCCGGCCCCATACCGCGCGAATCGGTTCCGGCTTTTGCCCCGGCGCAGCAGTCGGAGTATATAAAGGGTCGTAATAACGGCGCGCCGTACCGGGCCGCCCAATCCCTGGAAAACCCGTGTCCGACCAGCTGCCCCCCGACGCCGTGCTGCCGCCGATCACGCCCCCCGTTTTGCTTGAGACGGAGATGCGGCGATCCTTCCTCGATTACGCCATGTCCGTCATCGTCAGCCGCGCACTGCCGGATGCGCGCGACGGCATGAAGCCAGTCCACCGACGCATCCTGTATGCTATGTACGAAGGCGGCTACACGGCCGATAAAGCTTATCGCAAATGCGCCCGTATCGCGGGTGAGGTGATGGGCAAGTACCATCCGCATGGCGACCTTGCGATCTACATGGCGATGGTGCGCCTGGCCCAGCCATTCAGCCTCCGCCTGCCGCTGATTGACGGGCAGGGCAATTTCGGCAGCGTCGACGGCGATAGCCCGGCTGCCCAGCGCTACACGGAGGCGCGGCTATCCGACGCGGCCATGCTGCTGCTGACCGATATAGAGCGCGGTACCGTCGATTTCTCACCCAATTACGATGAGAGTGAGAGCGAGCCCAAGGTCCTGCCAGCCGGGTTCCCGAACCTGCTGATCAATGGGGGTGAGGGTATTGCCGTCGGTATGGCAACGAACATTCCGCCGCATAACCCGACCGAGATCATTGACGCGACACTCGCGCTGATCGCCGATCCGGACCTGACGCTCGATCAGTTGATGACGATCGTGCTGGGGCCAGACTTTCCGACCGGCGGCATCATCCTGGGCCGCAGCGGCATCCGCCAGGCGTTCGAGACGGGGCGCGGCAGCATCATGGTGCGCGCCGTGGCCCAGTTCGAGGAACTACGCGGCAGCCGTACCGCCATTATTGTCAGTGAAATCCCGTACCAGGTGAATAAAAAGCTCCTGATCGAACGCATTGCCGAGCTGGTTCGGGCCAAGGATATTGAGGGCATCAGCGACCTGCGCGATGAAAGCGACCGCGACGGGATGCGGATCGTGATCGAATTGAAACGGGATTCGACGCCGGAGGTTGTGCTGAACCAGCTATACCGGTTCACCAATTTGCAAACGAGCTTTCCCGTCAACATGCTGGCGCTGGATGGAGGACGGCCCCGCCTACTCGGGCTGAAGGACGCGCTGCAGATCTTCATCGCCTTTCGCGAGGAGGTTATTCTTCGCCGTAGCCGCTTCGACCTGAACAAGGCACGGGACCGGGCGCATCTGCTGGTCGGCCTGGCGATAGCGGTCGCCAATATCGACGAGATCATCCGTGTTATCCGCGCCAGCCCCGACGCGGCGACGGCCCGGGCCGCGCTGATGGCCCCCGCCTGGCCCGCCGCCGACATCGACGTGCTGTTGTCGTTGATCGACGACGTTGGCAACCAGATCGTGGACGGCACCGTCCGCCTGACCGAGGCGCAGGCCCGTGGCATTCTGGAGTTGCGCCTGGCGCGGTTGACGGGCCTGGAGCGCGAGAAGATTCAGGCCGACCTGACCGTTGTCGCGGCTGAGATTCGGGCATTGCTGAAAGTCCTCGACAGCCGCATCCGGCGCCTGGAAGTCATGCGGCAGGAGCTGCTGGCCGTTCGGGAGGAGATTGCGAGCCCACGACTGACCCGTATTGGCGAGGCGGTTGGGGATCAGAACGACGAAAGCCTGATCGAACCCGGCCAAATGGTCGTGACCATCACCCGCGATGGTTTCATCAAACGCACAACGCTGGAGACATTCCGCCAGCAGCACCGTGGTGGCCGCGGACGCACGGCCGCCGGCACGCGGGGCGATGACGTCGTGATCCGCAGCTTCAACGCCCATACGCACCAATGGGTCCTGTTCTTCAGCAGCGGTGGTAAGGCATACCGGGAGAAGGTCTGGCGCCTGCCGGAGGCGAGCCCCACTGCCAAGGGCCGCGCGCTGGTGAACCTGCTGCCCGATCTGGGCGCCGATACGATTACGGCCGTACTACCGCTGCCGCAGGACGAAACGCTATGGGAAAACCTGCAGCTGGTGTTCGCAACAGCCAGCGGCGGGGTGCGGCGGAACAAGCTGTCCGACTTCCGCAACATGCGGACGGCCGGGATGATTGCGATGAAGCTGGATGAGGGCGATCACCTGATCGGCGTCGCCACTTGCGCTGAAAATGACGACGTGTTTCTGGCTACGCGCCTCGGCCGCTGCATCCGGTTTCAGATCGGCGACAATGTTCGCGTGTTCAGCGGCCGTGACAGCAGCGGCGTGCGCGGGATTAGGCTGGCACCGGACGACGCGGTCATCAGCCTGTCTGTGCTGCGCCACGTTGATAGCGGGCCGGTGCTTGAGGACGCGCCGGATGCTGAGATGGCGGACGAGCCGATAGCCATGGAAGAACCGGCCGCGCCCGCTGTGCCCCTTTTGGATGCACCTCTGGCCGACCCACGTGTGGCGGGCCTGCCAACCGGTGGCGTGGAGGGACCCTTGCTCGATGTGCCGTTGGCTGACCCGATCATGGCTGACCCAATCATGGCTGGAATGTCGTCGGACGGGGCGGTCCCTGCCGAAATGGCCCCGCCTGAACTGACTGCGACCGGTGATGAGATCCTGTTGACCGTCACGGATCGTGGCTTTGGCAAGCGTTCGCTCGCCCGGCAATACCGGGTCACGAACCGGGGCGGACTGGGCATCATCAACATAAACCTTACCCCACGCACCGGCGATGCGGTGGTCGCAAGCTTCCCCGTTCACCCCGGCGATGACGTGATGCTCGTCACCGACGCTGGCCGGCTGATCCGGGTACGGTCGGACCAAGTGCGTGTCACCGGCCGCAACAGCATGGGCGTCACCGTCTTCCGCCTCGATGAGACGGAGCGCGTAACCAGCGTTTTTCCCGTGCTGGACGATAGCGAGCCGGAGGCGGAGATCGCGGTTCCCGGTACGACGCCAGAGCTGCCGGACGAACCCGATGCCGCCTAGCCCGGCCAGCGTCCGCCATGTAGGGATCTATCCGGGCACGTTTGATCCCATCACGAACGGCCATGTTGACATCATCGCCCGTGCCGCCCGCGTCGTGCATCGCCTGGTGGTGGGCGTTGCGGAAAATGCCGGCAAGGGCCCGCTATTTCCGATCGAGGAGCGGGTGGAGCTGGTGGGCCACGAATGTGCAGCCATTGCAGATCGGACGGGTACCGAGATCGAGGTGCGGCCCTTCAGCAGCCTGCTGATCGACTTCGCCCGCGCGCACCACGCGGGTGTGATCGTCCGTGGGCTGCGCGCCGTCAGCGATTTCGACTACGAGTTTCAGATGGCGGGCATGAACTATCGGCTAGACCCGGAGATCGAGACGGTGTTCCTGATGGCGACCGAGCGGCACCAGTTCATCTCGTCGCGCTTCGTCAAGGAAATCGCCCGGCTGGGCGGTGACGTATCAAGTTTCGTGCCCGCCCTAACCCTGGAACGGACGCTGCTGCGCGTCCGGCGCTGATGGAGGTTTCACATGCTGCGCCGTACTCTGCTTGCGACCAGCTTTTCACTACCACTGATTGGAATGACGATGTCTGACGCCGACGCCCAAACCGACCTGGAAAATACGCTGTACATGGATCTGAAGGATGGCCGGGTCGTCATTAAACTACGTCCAGACCTGGCACCGAAGCACGTCGAGCGGGTGAAGATGCTGGCGCGCGAGCATTTCTATGACGGTACCCC
>JAYVTX010000252.1:0-7835 GCA_043788425.1 Rhodospirillales bacterium | reverse complement strand
GCGGTTACGTGCGCGCTGACGCCGAGTGTGACCAACACGCTGGAACTTCGCCGGCTCGGCTTTGGCCGGGTCACGACGGCCCCGCTGCTGTTCGACCTGGTGGCATTGCAGGCACGGCGGCCCGACCCGGCTGCTGCAGACCCAGTCTGTGCGGACGAGGCGCGGCCCTACACCGTCCTATTCGTCGGCCGCGTTATCGAGAGTAAGGCGCAGGCCGACCTAGTCGACGCCTTTGCAGTGTTTAATGCGCGGCTGGGACGACCGTCCCGCCTGGTCCTAGCTGGGCGGACGGACAGCCCCGGCACCTACCTGGCGACCGTCGCCGGCCGGGTCACGGCGCATGGGCTGGGTGCCGCGGTGGTAATCACCGGCTTGCTGTCCGATGAGGCCTTGGACGCGCAGTATGCCGCGGCAGACCTCTATGTCTCACTCAGCCTGCATGAGGGGTTTGGCGTTCCACTGGTGGAGGCGATGGCCCGCGCGATCCCGGTGTTGGCCTGGCCTGCCGGGGCGGTGGCGGCGGTCGTGGGGGAGGGGGGATTGCTGGCTGATCGCGATCCGGCCGTGGTCGCCGGTCACATGCTGGCGGTTGCAAACGGGGGCCGGGATGCGCGGGTGGCCGATCAGGCCCGGCACCTGGGCCAATTCGCCTGGGCGCACCACTGGCCGGCGATGCAGGCGGCCCTGGTGGCGGCAGGTGCCACGGCCCTGCCCGACATGGCCGAACGGGCGGCGATCGCGTCTCACCTTCACACCACCATCGCGGGCCACGCCGCAGGCAGCTACAGCCTGGCCGCGATCAACCGCAACAACGCCGCCGCGATCGAGGCGGTGCGGCCGGGCCGGGTGCGGCTGTATCCGATCGAAACGGTGCCGACGACCGATTTGTCTGCATTGCCCGCCGCCGCCCGCCACCTCGCCGCCCGGCCCGCGCCGGTCGCGGGCCCGAACGTCGTTGTGGCCCAACACTTCCCGATCATCAGGCCGGACTTGCCGTGCGACCTCATGCTCGCGATGACGGTGTGGGAGGAGTCGCTAGTGCCAGCCGATATGGTCACGGCGCTTAATGCGTTTGACGGGATCGTGGTTCCTACCCAGTTCGTCGCCCGCGTACTGGTGAACTCGGGCGTATCCCGGCCGGTGCGCGTCGTGGGCCAGGTGCCGGATCTGACGCCGTTTGTGCATGTGGCCCGCGTGCGTCCGGCCATACGGCCGCCGGGTCCGTTCACGTTCCTCCATGTCTCGTCGGCATTTCCGCGTAAGGGGGTGGATGTATTGCTGGCGGCCTATGCGCAAGCGTTCCGGGCAACGGACGATGTGCGGCTGGTCATCAAGACGTTTCCCAACCCGCATAACGACGTTGCCGCCCAAATCGCCGCCCTGTACGCCTCCGACCCGGCCGCACCCGCCATCGACTTGATCGACGCCGACCTGGAACCGGACGCGCTGCTTGCCCTGTACGCCAGCGCAGACACCATGGTGCTGCCGACCCGGGGCGAGGGTTTCAACCTGCCCGCCGCCGAGGCGATGGCCGCTGGCCTGCCGCTGATCGTTACCGGGATGGGCGGCCACATGGATTTCTGTGACGCCGCGACCGCGCGATTGCTGGCGTATCGACTGGCACCGTCCGGTAGCCATCTGCGCACGGACGGGTCGTTATGGGCAGAGCCGGATGGGGACGATCTGGTGGCGACGCTGCGTGAGGCGGTGGCCGGCCCCGATCCGCTGCGGACGGGCCGGGCGCGGGTGCAGGTGCAGCAGCGCCTCGACCCCCACGCGTTTGTGTGCCGGGTCGAGGCAGTGTCCGTCGAGCTACTGCAGGCACCGCCCCGCGCGCCGCCCCGGATTGCATGGGTAAGCAGCTGGGCCGTGCGCTGTGGCGTGGCCGAGTACACGCGCCAGTTGATCGACGCCATGCCGCCCGGTGCCGACCATGTTGTGTTGGCCGATGACCGTATGGGGGTCAGCCCCGGCGTGCGTAGCCGGCCAGCCTGGCAGATCGGTTCGACCGATACGGTCCGCCTGGTCAACGCGATCGGGGCAGAGGACCCGGACGTCGTCGTGCTGCAGTATCAGGCCGGTTTGATCCCTTGGGCCGGGCTGGCCGGGCTGCTGCCTGCGTTGGGCATACCCGGCCGGATTGTAGTGGTGACGCTGCATCATACCCGCGACCTGCCCACGATCGACCCGGCGATCCGTACCCGCGTGCTAGAGGGGCTGGGCCGCGTCGATCGGGTGATCGTGCATACGCTGGAGGATGTTCTACGGCTTGCAGAATACGGACTGCGGGACGCGGTGGTGCTGATGCCGCATGGGGTGCCATTGCCGGTAGCACCGGCCTCATCGGCCAATAGCGGCGTGATCGGCTGCACGGGCTTTTTTCTGCCCGGCAAAGGCATCGGCGCACTGATCGAGGCCCTTGCCATCCTGCGGCGTGACCGTCCCGGCCTGCGGCTGCGGCTGGTTAACGCGGATTACGGCATTCCAGCCTCGGCCGAGGAGATTGCACGCTGCCGTGCGCAGGTGGCGGCCCTGGGGCTGACGGAGGCGGTCGAGTTCGAGACCCGCTTCCTGCCCCACGCCACGACGCTGGCGTTGTTGGCCGGCTGCGACGCGATTATCATCCCGACCCAGACTAGTAACGAAGCATCGAGTGCCGCCGTCCGCACCGCCCTGGCCGCCGGGCCGCCGGTGGTGGTGACGCCCCTGCCGATTTTTGCCGACGTGGGTGAGGCGGTGCTGCGGTGCGCCGGTATTAGCCCGGCGGCGCTGGCGGGGGCGATTGGGTCGCTGTTGGACGATCCCTTGCAGCAGGCCGCATTACAGGCCCGCCGGATGGCGTGGGTTGAGGCGCATGCCTGGCCCGTGGTGGCGGCCCGCATGCAGGGTATGCTGCTTGGGCTGGTGAACGCGGGTGGTTCGCCGTGCAGTTAGAGCATTTCGCGACCGATGAAAATCAGTCCATGTGCTGCTTACGCACCGCGGCCGTTAGTCCGGCTATTCCACCCGCGGCGCGCTTGAGCCAACGAGATCCCCAATTACCACGATCGGATCCTTATTGCTGAAATTAGGGACGTCTCCGAACACAGGTCCACCTTCCGCAGCGACGGCGGCCCTGAACTGATCGGCCGTGTCGAACTCAAGATTTGCAATGATGCTGTAGCGCGGTTTGCCGCCAGATGGCGTACCGACCGCCTTTATAACGCGCCACCCCAATATGCCGAACGGTTTGAACTTCTCGTCCACGAGCGGCATATGTCTGATCATGTAGTAGTCGAGGTCAAAGGTCGCGCCGTCGACATTCTCGTATAAAACTGTGATGGTCGTTGGCATAGGTTTACTCCGGCTTTACAAGTAAGCACCTGCAATTAGCGTGCCGAGCTGAAGTGCTTTGGGACCAGTGGCGTAGAACGGCAAGAAGCCATGCCGGCGTAAGAAAAGGTCGAGATAACAGCACTGTCAATCACTGGAGGCTCCAGCATGCCTCTGACGAGGCGTGGTGCATGTCCCGTCCAGCAGTCGACCAAGTTATGCTTTTCGGCCAATTTGGGTCGCAACCTACCAACTCGATCCCAAGCCTGAATAGCGGTAACGGTACCCACCGGATGTCCTAGGACAAGGGAGGGTTCGCTGGTGCTACGACTAGTCGCGGCGGCAATGGTGGTCACAACCTTGGCCCACGCCGAACTCCCAAGCCCCATTCGCATCAGCGTCTTGAACGACATGACTGGGCCGTTTGCCGACCTGTCGGGCCGCGGATCGGTCATCGCCGCCCAGCTCGCGGCCGATGATTTTGCGGCCGCGAACCCCAGCGCGCCGAAAATAGAAATCCTATCCGCCGATCATCAGAACAAGGCCGATATTGGTGCGGCGATCGTGCGCCGCTGGGTGGACCAGGATGCGGTAGCCGCGGTGGTGGACGTGCCGAACTCGGCCGTCGCGTTGGCCGTAAACCAGGTGTTGCGGGACAAGGACCGGACGTTCCTCGCCAGCTCCGTCGCCACATCGGACCTGACGGGAAAGTTCTGCGCGCCGACGACGGTGCAGTGGACGTTCGACACCTGGGCGCTGGCCAACGGTACGGCGCGGGCGCTGATGGCTGGGGGCGGCGACACTTGGTATTTTGTGCAAGCCGATTATGCGTTTGGGCAGGCGCTGAGCCGCGACGCGACCGCGACCGTGACCGCGCTGGGCGGGCGCGTCCTGGGTGCCGCCAAGCACCCGCTGGATACGTCAGACCTGTCGAGCTATTTGCTGCAAGCCCAGGCGTCGGGTGCCAAGGTGATCGCGCTGGCCAATGCCGGCGGAGACACGACGAACGCCATCAAACAGGCCGCCGAGTTCGGCATCGGGCACGACGGCAAGCAGCGGCTGGCCGGGCTGCTGGTGTTCCTCACGGATGTCGACGCGTTAGGCCTGCAAACCGCGCAGGGGCTGGTGCTGACCGAAGCGTTCTATTGGGACCTGAACGACCAGACCCGCGCCTGGAGTAAGCGTTTTGCAGAAAAGGCCGGCGGGCGGATGCCGACCATGAACCATGCCGGGGTGTACAGCAGCGTGCTGGCCTACCTGCGGGCGGCAGCCGTTGCGGACAGCGTATCGGGCGCGAAAGTCGTGGCCCAAATGGGCGCCGCCCCGATCGACGACCCGCTATTTGGCACCACCACCATCCGGCGCGACGGCCGGGCGGTGCACAACATGTATTTGTTCCAGGTCAAGGCACCGGCCGATAGCACGGGCCGCTGGGATTACTACAGGACCGTCGCGACCATCCCGGCCGAACAGGCGTTCCGTCCGATGAAGGGCGGCGGCTGCCCGTTGATCGAGTAGCTTGCCGCCAGCCCGTGCATGGGCCAGCCTGCCGCCATGACCGAACTATGGCAGATGACTGCATCCGACCTCGCCACCGCAATCCGGCACCGCCGGGCTAGTGCTACCGAGGCGACACGTAGCGCGCTCGCCCGGCTGGACGCGGTCAACCCGGCGCTAAACGCCGTTGTGGACACACGGCACGAGGCGGCATTGAGGGAGGCGGCGGCGATCGACGCCACCATCGCCGCCGGGCACGATCCGGGGCCGTTGGCCGGCGTGCCGATCACCATCAAGGTCAATGCCGATATGGCGGGCTACGCCACCACCAATGGTGTGATGGCGCAGCGCGACCTGATCGCGACGGAGGACAATCCGGTCGTCGCCAACCTACGCCGGGCAGGGGCGATCGTGATCGGGCGGACGAACGCGCCGGCGTTCTCGTTACGATGGTTCACCAATAACGCGTTGCATGGGGCCACCCGTAACCCGCATGACCCGGCGCTGACGCCCGGTGGATCGTCCGGCGGTGCGGCCAGTGCGGTGGCGGCTGGGATTGGTGCCGTGGCGCACGGGACGGATATCGGCGGATCGGTCCGCTACCCGGCCTATGCGTGCGGCATCCACGGGCTGCGCCCGTCATTGGGGCGGGTTCCGGCGTGGAATAGCAGCTCGCCCGAACGCGGCATCGGGCCGCAGCTGATGGCGGTGTCCGGCCCCCTGGCGCGCAGCATCGCCGACGTCCGCCTGGCGTTTCAGGCCATGGCCGCGCCCGATCCACGCGATCCGTGGTATGCACCAGTGCCGTATGCGGGCCCGCCGGTGCCGCGCCGGGTAACACTCGTGCGCCGTCCGGGCGGTTTGGACATCAAACCCGAGATCTACGCCGCACTGTCGGACGCCGCCGACCGCCTGACCCGCGCCGGCTATGACGTAGATGAGGCTGACGACACGCCATCCTGGCATGAGGCGACGGAGCTGCAGGTCACGCTTTGGCTTGGTGAGGGCTATGAGGGGTTTCGCGCGGCCGTGCAGCGGGATGGCGATCCAGGGGCGCTGGCCGTGATGGCCCATGTGCACGACATGGCGTCCGCCCTGCCGCCTGATGCGATTGCCCGCGCGTTGCTAGCCCGGCAAACTCTGTGCCGGCACTGGTCGTTATATCTGGCCGATCACCCGGTGCTGCTGGTGCCGAGCTCGGCCGAGCTACCGTTTACCGACGATCTGGACCGCACAGATTTCGCCCGTGTCTGGGCCGCAAACCTTACGCAAACCGCGCTGCCGCTGATGGGGCTGCCGGGCCTGGCGGTGGCGACGGGCCGCGTCGGGCGGACGCCGGTCGGCGTGCAGCTGATCGCGTCGCGCTACCGTGAGGACCTGTTGCTGGACGCGGGTGCCGCGATTGAGGCAGGGGGAGATCCGATCCTGCCCATAGACCCGGCATGATGCGCTACGTCAGCCACACAGTCGGCGGGCCGGAGACGCTGGCCATTGCCACCACCGACGCGCCCGTCGCAGGGCCGGGTGAGGTGCTAATCCACGTCGAGGCCGCGGGCGTCAATCGGCCGGACATCGCCCAACGCCGTGGCGCGTACCCGCCGCCCGCGGACGCTAGCCCGATTTTGGGGTTGGAAGTCGCGGGTACCGTCGTGACCGCAGCTGGCAACTGGGCGGTGGGTGACCGGGTTTGTGCGCTGACCAATGGCGGTGGCTATGCCGAATACGCGGTGGCGCCGGCAACCCAGTGCCTGGCGTGGCCGGCCGGGTATTCGGCGGTACAGGCGGCGGCGTTGCCAGAAACGTTCTTCACCGTATGGGCCAACCTGTTCATGATCGGGCGGCTATCGGCGGGCGAAAGCGTGCTGATCCACGGCGGGAGCAGCGGCATCGGCACGACGGCAATCCAACTGGCAAAGGCGTTCGGTGCGCGGGTGTACGTGACGGCGGGGTCGGCGGAGAAGTGCGCCGCCTGCGTCGGATTGGGGGCCGACGGTGCGATCAACTACCGCGACGCCGATTTTGTCGCGAGGGTACACGAATTCACCAACGGCGCTGGCGTAAACGTTGTGCTGGACATGGTGGGCGCACCCTATTTCCAGCAAAATCTGCGCTGCCTGACCATGGATGGCCGGCTGGTGCTGATCGCGTTCCTGAATGGTGCCCGGGCCGAAATCGACCTGACCACCATCATGACCCGGCGGTTGCACGTAACCGGCAGCACGATGCGTCCGCGCACGGCCATGCAGAAAGCGGAGATCGCGGCGGCACTACAATCCCAGGTCTGGCCGCTGCTGGATTCCGGTCGATGCGCGCCCGTGGTGCACGCGACCTTCCCACTCGATCAGGCCGCGGCGGCGCACGCGATGATGGAGGGGAGCACGCATGTTGGAAAGATCGTGCTGACGGTCTAAATCGGCCAAACCGCCGTCCGGATCGCCAGCGACGTTACTTGCCGGGCGCTGCTTACGTTCAAAAAGCGCCCAGCACGGGCGGCATAGAACCCGTTCACCATCAGCAGGCCGGGCCAGACGCGGTAGACGCGGGCAATCAGTACTCTTGATGGATGTCGCTCATTCTTGGTAATCGTCTTATCGCCGTGCAAACGCACCGAACATCGCGTCTTTGGGCATGAACGCCCCAAAAGCCGGGGACGCCGCAACGGTCGCGGCCGGGGGTGCTACGCGCTGCACCTGCGGCGTAATCACCCGGCCATAGACCAGGCGCTGATACGCCTCACCCTTTTCCGCATCCTGAGAATGATAGGCTGCCACGGCCAGCGGCCAATCCTTGAATTGCCGATGCAGGTCCGACAGGAAGCGTGCGGCATAGGCGGCGTTGATGGCCGGGTCGAACGCGTCCTCGATCGTAGCGAATGCGCGCGGGTGGTGTAGCAGACTGACCTGCATGCAGCCCACGTCGACGGAGCGTGGGCGGCCCGACTGCAACAGCGTGACCGCGGCGACCGCCTCGGCCTTGGACGGAAAGAACACGCCGGTGCCGTCCAGGTTGATCGTCCATGGCCATGG
>JAYVTX010000251.1:0-5218 GCA_043788425.1 Rhodospirillales bacterium | reverse complement strand
GCCTGCACCCATGCTTCTGCCGCGGCGGCGTCGGCACCCCGCTGCTCCTCGATCGTGCCGAGTAGCACGTAGCCCTCCCGCGCCTGGGGCGTGTGCGGGTCTAGCGACTGGACGCGCTGACGTAACGTATCGATCAGCGCCGCATCAGCGGCACCGCGTTTGATCTGCGCCATCTCCGGACTGTCGGGCGAAAGTGTCGGCATGCCGGGCTGGCCGCGCACGAGGTACAGGCCCATCGCCAGCAGCGGCACGATCAGCAGGGTGATCAGGACGGGTGTCGTGGACCCGGTGCGGACGGGCCGGTCGTCGGCCACGGCCAGCAGGCGGCGCTGCACCTCCAGCAACGCCGTCGCGTGCTCGGCCGGCAAAATACGGTTTTCGGCCAGGTCGCGATCCAGTTCACCCAGCTGTGTTTTATGCAGCCGAAGCGCCGGATCGCGCGTGCCACGGGTATGGCCGGCACCGTGCAGCACGAATGCGAGGGGGGCTAGCGCGAGCAGCGCCAGCAGCAAGAACACCGCCAAGATCATGGGCGCGTAAGCGTTTCCAGCCGGGCTTGCTCATCGGCCGTCAAGGCCGTCGCGGGCTCGGGACGCCGGCGGCCCCGCCAGGCCGCCCCCAAGCCGGCCAACACGGCCAATACAGGCGACGCCCATAGCAGCGCCGTCAGCGCGTTGAAAGGCGGGCGCAAACGCACGAAGTCACCATAGCGCGCTACGACCCACGCCTCTGTCGCCGCATCCGTTTCGCCAGTGGCGATCTGTTGGCGCACGATTCGCCGCAGATCGCGGGCGAGATCGGCATTACTATCCTCGATACTTTCGTTCTGGCACACCAGACAGCGAAGTTGCCGGCCCAACGCTTCCGCCCGCGCTTCTAGCGCCGGGTTCGGTAGCATCTCAGCCGGGTCACTGACGGCGTAGGCCGGGCCGCACAGGGCCAGAAGCAGCGCAAGCCGCTTCATGTGAGCGCCCGCAAAGCCGGGCGTAGCCGCTGATCGACGATGCTGGGCGTGAGCGGGCCGGGGTTGCGCCAACGGATGATGCCGGCACGGTCGATCAAGTAGCTTTCCGGCACACCGTACAGCCCGAAATCGATTGCCACCAACCCGTCCGCATCGCGCGCAACCCTGGTAAAGGGGTTGCCCCGGCGCGCTAGAAACTGGGCCGCGTCGGCCGGTTTATCCTTGTAGGCAACGCCCCAGATGGCCAGCCCGCCGCGGGATAGCGCCATCAGCTCCGGATGCTCCACGACACACGGGACGCACCAGCTGGCGAAAAAGTTCAGCAGAACGGGGCCGTGTAGTTCGGTGTTGGAAAATCCCTGGCCGGGTTCCTGCGCCGGTAGGGCAAAGCCCGGTACCGGGCGGCCAATCAGCTGGCTTGGCACCTCATGCGGGTCGAAATCGCCGGTGCCCATACGGCCCAGGATGGCGTATGCGCCCACGCCTGCCGCCGCTGCCAACCCGAATGGTGCCAGCAGCAGCGCCCGCCTGCGATCCATTGTTACGCCGTAGCCTCAGGCACCCGAACCCGGGCCCGGGCCGGCGCGCCGATCCGCGCCCGGCGGTCCAACAGCGATAAAAGCCCGCCCGCCGCCATAATTAGCGCACCCAACCAAATCCAGGGCGCCAACGGGTTGTAATGCAGGCGCATGACGGCGCCGCCATCCCGCTCCTCACCGAGCACACCGTAGATATCTGCCATCAGGTTGGTGTGGATCGCGGCTTCGGTCGTGGTCTGGCGTTGGACAGGGAAAGTCCGGCGCGATGGTTCCAGCACGGTTACCAGCTGATCGCCGCGGGTCACGCGCAACGTCGCGACACGCTCGGCATAGTTGGAGCCGGTTTCATCGCGTAGGCCGGTCAACGTCCAGGTGTAGCCGGCGCTATCCGCGCTCTGACCCGGTTGGAGCAGCACGATTTTTTGGCTAGCCATCGACATACCGGCCACACCCGCGACCAGCACGCCCATGCCGGCATGGCCCAACGTCGTGCCAAACGTCGCGATCGGCAGCCCACGCAGGCGGGCCCAGCTATCGGCGAGCGGGATGCGGAAGACGCGGACGCGTTCGATCACCTCGGCAAACGACCCGACGATCAGCCAGGCTGCTGCCGCAAAGGCCAGCGCCGGCAGACCCTTCGCCGGGCCTAGCTGTGCCACCACGCCAACCGCTACGGCCGTAAGCGCCGCCCACCACAACCGCACCATCGCCGGCCCGATCCGCGCCCGTTTCCACGCCAGACCCGGTGCCAGGACCATGGCCAAAAAGATCGGCGCACACAAGGGAAGCACTGTCGCGTTAAAGAACGGCGCACCGACCGAAATCTTTGCGCCGAACCCAAGGTCCGCGATCAACGGGTAGAGCGTCCCCAACACCACCACGGCCGTGATAGAACAGAGCAAGATATTGTTCAGCACCAGCGACCCCTCACGCGACACCGGCGCGAACAGGCCGCCCGGCGCCAGTACCGGCGCGCGGAACGCGAATAATAGTAGCGATCCCCCGATGACGATCGCCAGCAATCCAAGAATGAACACGCCCCGCGCCGGATCGTTGGCAAAGGAATGCACGCTGTTCAGGATGCCGGACCGTACCAGGAACGTGCCAGATAGAGATAACGAAAACGCGCCGATCGCCAGCAGCACGGTCCAGATCTTCAGCGCCTCCCGCTTTTCAACCACGATTGCCGAGTGCAGCAGCGCAGTGCCGACCAGCCAGGGCAAAAGGGACGCGTTCTCCACCGGGTCCCAAAACCAGAAGCCGCCCCAGCCGAGTTCGTAATACGCCCACCACGAACCGAGCGCGATGCCGCACGTCAACAAGCACCAGCTGGCCAGGGTCCATGGCCGTACCCATCGGCCCCAGGAGGCATCGATCCGCCCCTCCAGCAGGGCCGCGATCGCGAAGGCGAACGGCACCGCGAACCCGACATAGCCGGCGTATAGAATGGGCGGATGGAATGCCAGGCCTGGATCCTGCAGCAGTGGGTTCATGTCCCGGCCATCGAGCGGCGGCGGCCACAGCCGCGCGAACGGGTTGGACGTCAGAAGTGCAAACAGCAAGAAGCCCACTGAAGTCCCGCCGAGCACGCCGATGACCCGCGCCCGCAGCGCCGATGGCAGGTTGCGCCCGAACACGGCCACCGCCCCGCCGCACAGGGCCAAAATCAGGCCCCAAAGTAGGATGGAGCCCTCATGATTGCCCCACGCCCCTGAGATTTTGTAGATCAGCGGCTTCAACGTATGGCTGTTCTCGGCAACGTTCAGCACGCTAAAATCGTCGTACACGCTGCTCCAGACCAGCGCGCCGAACGACGTGCACAACGCCAGCATCTGACCGATCGCCAATGCAGGCGCCGCAGCCATCAGGCGTGCGTCGCCACGGTGGGCACCCCAGATCGGCAGGACCGTTTGCGCAAATGCCAGCGCGACCGCCAGTGCCAAGGCGAAATGGCCGAGTTCCGCAATCATCCGCCGGCCTTCGCAGTCGCCAAAGTGTTCCAGGTCGCAGCCGGCGGGGGTGGACCCTGCTCGGGCCGCCATTGACCAGATTTTTTCAGCGCGTCGGCGACGTCCTTTGGCATATAGGTCTCATCATGTTTGGCCAGTACTTCGGCGGCGCGAAAGGTGCCGTCGGGCAGAAGCGTACCGAGTGTCACGGCGCCCTGCCCCTCCCGGAATAGGTCGGGCAGAATGCCAGCATAGGTCACGTCGATCGCGGCACGGCCGTCGGTGATGCGAAAATGAGCGATTGGGACGCCGCCCTGCTGGCTGCGCTGAACGCTTCCAGCCTCGACCAGCCCGCCCAGGCGCAGCGTACGCCCCGGCGCGTTGGCACCTGGCCCGGCGACATGGGCTGCAATATCTGATGGGGCCACGAAGAACACCATGTTGTCGCCAAATGCCGACAGGGCCAGCGCCGCAGCCGAGCCCACGCCCATCGCGCAGGCAGCAACAATAACCATGCGCCGCCGCTTACGGGTCATCGCCGCACCTCCAGCACTGCAAGCCGGGTGCGGGCCTGCGCCAGCCTACGCCAGGCGGTCACGGCGAACAGGAACGGCACGCCAATGCCTAAGCTGTAGCAAGCAATTATGAACGGGAGATGGGTCATGCCCGCTCTGCCTGGGACAACAGCAACCCGCGTATCCGCCGCTCCATCACGGCCGCGCGCAGCCGTGCCAGGACGATGGCCGCAAATACCAGCGTGAAGCCGATCGCACTGATCAATAGCGGCCACAGCATATCTGCGTGCATACCCGGCGCGCCCGTCAGCTTAATCGTACCGGGCTGGTGCAGCGTATTCCACCAATCGACGCTGAACTTTATCACCGGCAAATTGACGGCACCGACCAGCGCCAGGATCGCGCCAGCACGATAGCCCCGCACCGGATCGTCGAACGCGCGGACCAAGGCGATGTGCCCAAGATATAAAAAGAACAGCACCAGTACGGAGGTGAGCCGCGCGTCCCACACCCACCAGGCACCCCACATCGGCTTACCCCACAGGCTGCCGGTTGCCAGGCACAAGGCGGTGAAGCCGGCACCGACCGGCCCGATCTCGGCCGCCGCCAGATCCGCCAGGGGATGCCGCCAGATAATTGACGACAGCGACACCAGAACCAGGCCCATATATCCGGCCGACGCCAGCCAGGCCGATGGCACATGGACGTACATCATGCGGACCGCGTCACCCTGCTGCCAATCGGCGGGCGCCCACACCAGTCCCCATGCCAGGCCCACGACCGTTACCAGCGCCGCCGTGATCGTCAGCGGGGCTTGCACGCGGGCGGCCAGCCGCAGAAATCGCCCGGGATTGGCGAAGCGGTGCAAGGATCGGGTAGGTCGTGCGATGTAGGTTGCGTCCACGACTGGAAGATAGCACCGTTTGCCGCGACTAAAAGCCCGTGAGGACCCCATGCAGTTTGCCGTCATCTGCACCGACCGCCCCGGCAGCCTCGATCTGCGCCTCGCGACCCGGCCGGGTCACCTGACGTATCTCGCGATGTACGCGGATCGGATCGTTCAAAGTGGCCCGATGCTCGACCTAGATGGCCGGCCCTGCGGCACGCTGCTGATTTTGGATGTGGCCGACCGCGCGACGGCCGAGGGCTTTGCCGCCGCCGATCCGTACGCGCAGGCGGGGCTGTTCGAAAGTACGATCATCCGCGGCCTGCGCACCGTCATCCGCGACGGACAGGTATTGGGAGCGTGAA
>JAYVTX010000250.1:0-13548 GCA_043788425.1 Rhodospirillales bacterium | reverse complement strand
CGCCACATCGGGCAGGGCCTGGACGAGCTGACGCTGACCACCAACGGAACCCAATTGGCGCGGTTTGCGGATGACCTGGCGGCGGCTGGCGTGCGGCGGGTTAATGTCAGCCTCGATACGCTGGACCCCGACCGGTTCGCCCGCATCACCCGATGGGGCCGCATCACGCAGGTTCTGGATGGCATCGCCGCCGCCGCCTGCGCCGGGCTGCATGTGAAGATTAACGCCGTCGCCCTGCGGGGTGAGAACGAGGACGAGCTGGCCGATATGCTCGCCTGGTGCGGCGACCGCGGGCATGATCTATGCTTGATCGAGACGATGCCGCTCGGCGACGTGGCCGGGGACCGGACGGACCAGTATTTACCGCTGTCGTTGGTGCGGAGTCGGTTGCAGGAGCGGTTCACGTTGTCGCCCAGCACCCACGCCACCGGCGGGCCGGCGCGTTATTATGATGTGGCGGAAACCGGCGGGCGAATTGGGTTCATCACGCCGCTGACCCATAATTTCTGTGAGAGTTGTAATCGCGTGCGGCTGACGTGCACGGGTACGCTGTATCTCTGCCTGGGTCAGGACGATCAGGCCGATCTGCGCCGGGTGCTGCGGTCGGGCGCTGGGGATGACGCGCTGGACGACGCCATCCGGGCTGCGATCTCGCAAAAGCCGCTGGGCCATGACTTCGTCATTGATCGCCGGGGCGCACCGCCCGCCGTGCAGCGACACATGAGCCTGACCGGCGGGTGACGGCCATCGACCCGGCGCTGATGGACGCGGCCGGACTGGTCCAGGCCTATGCCCGCCGCACGCTGACCCCCAACGAAGCATTGCAGGCCACGACCGAACGGGTGGCGCGCCATAACCCGCGCATCAACGCCTTTGCCGTCCTGAACCCTGGTGCCGTGCGGCAGGCGATTGAGAGTACCCGGCGGTGGGCGGCCGGGCGTCCGCTAGGGCCGCTCGATGGGGTGCCGGTCACGATCAAGGACCTGATCGACGTGGCCGGCCTGCCGACGCGGCGGGGCAGCCGTACAACATCGCCGGCACCCGCGACGGAGGACGCGCCGGCGGTGCTGGGCCTGCTGGCGCAGGGGGCCGTACTGTTTGGTAAGACGACCACCACCGAGTTCGGGTGGAAATCGCCCGGCGATTGCCCGCTGCATGGCATCACACGCAACCCATGGGACACGGAAACCAGCCCCGGCGGCTCGTCATCCGGTGCTGCGGCTGCGTGTGCGGCGGGGTTCGGACCGCTCCATTTGGGCACCGACGCGGGCGGCAGCATTCGGATCCCGGCGGCGTGGTGTGGGGTTGTTGGGCTGAAACCGACGTTTGGCCGGGTGCCGCAATGGCCACTGGGGGCATTCGGCCATGTAGCGGCGGCCGGGCCGATTACGCGAACGGTGCGGGATGCGGCGCTGATGCTGGGTGCGTTGGCCCGGCACGACCCGCGCGACCCGTACAGCCTGCCGGATGCGCCGCGGGACTGGACGGCCGGGCTGGATCATGGGGTCGCCGGCCTACGTGTATGCGTGCTGCGACGCCCGGGGTTCGATGCACCCGTGGACCCGGCCGGCGTGGCGGCGGTCGAGGAAGCGGCACAGATCCTGGCCGATGCGGGTGCCACGATCCATGACGACGACCCGGCCCTGCCGGACATGGGCGTTGCGTTCAGCCGGCTGTGGCAGGCGGCGTTGGCCACATTGGCGGCTGGTATGACGGACGATCAGCGGGCGATGCTCGACCCCGGGCTACTAACAACCGCGGCCGGATCGCTGGATAGGGGGACGCTAGATAGGGGAGCGATTGATGGGGCGGCGCTGATGGCGGCAGAGGCCGACCGGGTACAGGCTGCGCACCAGATGGCGCTGCACCACTTACGCTATGACCTGATCCTATGCCCCACCGTGCCGCGGGGTCCGCCCCGGGTGGACGCGACTTTGGCGGATGCGCCGGCCCTGCTGCTGAGCGACTGGGCACCCTGGACGTTCGCGTTCAACATGACCCGGCAACCCGCCATCACCGTTCCATTCGGTATGGCTGCCGGCGCACCCCGTAGCGTGCAACTGGCTGCCGCGCTGTACCGGGACGATGTGGTGCTACGGGCCGCTCACGTGCTGGAACGGGCGACGCCCGCCGCCCGCCCGCCGTTATAGCGGCGGCCCGATGACCGATCAGCGCCAGTGGCGCCAGCCCCAACCGCCACCCCATCCACCGGCCACAACGACCGGCCGCGGACCGCCATAGGCCGGGTAGATGGCCGCGTAGGGTGGTGCGGGGTACACGCAGCCGGTCAGCGCGCCGCAAATAATCAGGCTTGAGATGATTGCGGGTGCCATCCGACGAAAAATAATGCGGGCCATGCTGCTGCTCCTGTACTGGGACAGCCAATCACATAGCGCGCGGAATAGCCGGTGGGCGGCAATGGCCCACTTCGCAACGCCCTGTTACAGTTTGGTATGGCCGGGTAGCATTTCGGACGGCAGGGGGCCTACCCAGGAGGCCTACTGGGACAGGCCGGATGCGTCGTGCAATAAGCGTTTTGCGGCAACGCACACCTCTTCGGGCGCATATGGCTTGGCGATGTACACATCCCGGGTCGTGGCGGGCGGGTGTTCGATCAGGCGGCCGGTCATGTAGATGATCGGTAGCGACGGCTGCGCTAAACGGGCGGCCCGGGCCAACGCCACGCCGTCCATCGTTCCTGGCAGTTGGATATCGGTAACCAGCAGATCGATCGAACCGCTCTGTACGGCCGGCAGGGCTATGTCCGCCGTCTCGGCATCTGTCACGACAAAACCGGCCTCCGCCAGGGCTTCGGTGACCGACAGCCGAATGAGGAACTCGTCTTCGACCACAAGGATTCGCGCTTTCATGCCTGCATGTGTGCGGAACAGCCCGGCAAAAACAAGAGTCTTTAACAACAGTTAATATTTTCCCCGCGGGTCTCGCCCCATTCGGCCAGGTTGCACTCAAGACTTCACACATCAGGTGAGGATCGGGCATAAGTGCCTGCGCGGCGGAGGGCCCCATGCGTTTCGTGATCCTGTTATTGTTACTGGCCACGGCCGTCCGGGCGGAGCCGTTGGCCATCGTCGTGAACTCTGGCGACGCGACGCTTAGCCTGCTCGATATGAACGGGACGGAGTTGCGGCGGATACCGGTTTTGCGGGAACCGCATCATCTGATGCTAAGTCCCGACCGGTCGGAACTGCTGGTCGGTGACGCGGGCGGGAATGAGATGCTGTTCCTGGATCCCCGGACGGGCGTCGTACGCCGGCGGGTGGCGGTTGCCGACCCGTACCAGCTGGGGTTTAGTCCAGACGCAAAGTGGCTCGTGGTCACCGGATTGGCGCGCAACCAGGTCGACGTGCTGGATGCGCATACGATGGCGCTGGTGCACCGCTTTCCGGCGCGCACAATGCCGAGCCACCTGGCCTATGCCCCCGATAGCAGCGTTGTGTACGTAAC
Source organism: Rhodospirillales bacterium (assembly GCA_043788425.1). Taxonomy (GTDB): domain Bacteria; phylum Pseudomonadota; class Alphaproteobacteria; order Acetobacterales; family Acetobacteraceae; genus JANPPS01. The sequence goes on along the minus strand of JAYVTX010000250.1, from coordinate 10,083 downwards.
GCTGCAGGGTGCGAACCAGGTTGCGGCCTACGATCTGCGCCGGCAGGTCGAGTTATGGCGTGCCGATGTCGGGCAGACGCCGGCCGGGATTATCTGGCACGATGGGCGGCTATTGGTCGCCAATATGGGGTCCGACCATTTCGCGGTGGTCGATCCGATGGATGGCCGGGTGGAACGCCGCGTCCGAACCGGCCGTGGGTCGCATCAGCTGTTTTTGGCGCCCGATGGAAAAACGCTGTGGGTTAATAATCGGGTGGATGGGACGACGGTGGCACTCGATCCGCACACGTTCGAAATCCGCCGCGTGTACCGCGTGCCCGGCGGGCCGGACTGCATCGACTTCGCGCCGGACGGCACGCTGTGGATTACGCAGCGGTTCATCCAAAAAGTCGCCGTGCTGGATCCGGTCAGCGGCAATCTACGGTCGTTCCCTGTCGGCCGATCTCCGCATGGCCTGTTTCTGACGGCCAACATGCGATGACCGATCCGTTCAGCATGGTCGCCGGCTGGTTGCAGGAGCACGTGCTGCTCCCGCTGCTATACGGCGTGGGCCTTATGCAGTGGGAGGAGGTGGCGTTCGGCTGGGCGCTATTCGCCTGCTACGGCTTGGTGCAAGTCGTGTTGACGTTCGCCATCTGTCTGCCGCTAGAACGCTGGCGGCCGGTCGAGCACTGGCCGGATGCGAAGGCCGTCTGGGTCGATGTGTTGTACACCGTCATCAGCCGTGTGGGCCTGCTGCCGCTCGTGACGTTCGTGCTGTTCTACCAATTGCAGGCCGGATTGACCGGCTGGCTAGCCGATTACGGTTATGTCGCGCCGACTATCGAGCGGCTGGTGCCAGGGTTACTCGGCCACCACCTGCTAATGTTCTTCATATATGCCGTAATCCTCGATTTTGCTGAATACTGGCGGCACCGGCTGTCGCATCGGTTCGGCTGGTGGTGGGCTCTACACTCCTTGCATCACGCACAGCGGCAGATGACGTTTTGGTCCGACGACCGTAACCACCTAATCGATGAGGGCATCGGCTTTGTGTGGTTCATGGCGATCGGGCTGCTGATCGGCATCCCGCCGCTGCAATTCCCGCTGCTGGTATTGTTGCTGCGGTTCCTGGAAAGCCTGTCGCATGCCAATGCCCGGGTATCGTTCGGGTGGCTTGGCGAGCGGCTGCTGGTTTCACCGCGCTACCACCGTGCACACCATGGCGTGCTGGCGGCCGGGCAGCGTTCGGCAAATTACGGCGCGATATTGCCGTGGTGGGACATGTTGTTCCGCACGGCCGATTTCGATCGTGCGTATGTGCAGACGGGCGATCCGGGTGCCGAGGAGGCGCTGGCGACGGGCACGTATTTGCAGCAGCAGGCGGCCGGGTTGCGGCGGATGGCACGGTTGGCGGGTTGGACGCGGGCGGTGCGCTGACCGATCGGTTTGGACACCACCAGCCTTGCCAGTCAGCATCCCACACGCTACGTGCACGCTGCCCGCAAATAGGGTCCAGCCCAGCGCGCCATGCCCGGTGTTGAGGAACAGGCCCGGCACCCGTGACCAGCCAATCAGGAGACAGTTGCCGGGTGTGGCAGGGCTTAGGCCGGCCCATGGGCGGCCGTCGGCACCTGGTGAAAGCGCGATGGTAGCGGCGGCGGCCCGGTGCAGCGTGCCCAGGCGGCCTGCGTCCAGCGCCGGGTTGTGTCCAACCATGTCGGCAATCCCAGCGACCCGGACTTCTGACCCCATCGGTGCATAAACGGTTTTAGCATCCAGGTCCGTGACGCGGTGGCGTAACGCCGGGCCGTTTAGTGCAACCGTTAGGCTGTAACCCTTCAGCGGATAGTGTGGCAGCCGCACACCCGCCTGGCGGGCAAATGCGGCTGCGCCCGACCCGAAAGCGAGGACAAATGCGTCGGCCGTAACGTCCGCACCGCCAGCCTGAACCGCAACCAGACGGCCGCCGCGCAGCACTGGTGTGGCTCTGGCCCCCAAATGCCATGGCACACCAGCATCTGCCCGCAGTAAACCGGCCAGCCCGTCGCAGAATGCGCCGCAATCGGCCACGTCCTCCGACGCTGTGAAGATGCCGACGGCTAGGGCGTCGACGCTGATGCGTAAGGCGGGCTCTAGCGCCAGGCACTCGGCGGGTGCCTGCACGTCCTGGTCCACCGCCGCGGTCGCACGCGCCCCGGCGAACCCGCGTGGGGTACGGTATAGCACGAGCTTACCGGCTGCGCGGCGGCCATAATCGAATGTGAACTGGTTCAGCTGGGTACGGCTCAGTGCCGCCAGGGCCAGCTGCGACGTGACAGTCCGCTGCACGGCGGTGCTTCGGCATGCGGCCAGGAATTGCACACCCCAACGCAGGAACGCCGGATCCAATCCCGGCCGCACCCGCAGCGGCCCGTCGCGCGCCATCAGCAGCGCTGGCATGTGCCGCAACGTTTCTGGCGTGGCCAGGGGTGTGACGAACCGGTACGATAATCAAGCCCCAGTGCCGCGGCTGGCCCGCAGCCCTGGCGCCGGCGCACCGTCAACGATTGCTACCGTACATCCCGCCTGGCGTAGTGCCCAGGCCGTCGTCAGTCCGATCACGCCAGCGCCCAGGATGCAGTAATGCATGCCTGCTAAATCGGCCCAGCCCGTCCTGGCGTGCAATGCAGAAATTGCATTCGCCGGGTTGGTACAGCGCGGCTATGCACGGCCGAAGGGGGGATTGTGGAAATACGCTGGCTGCAAGACTTCTTGAGCTTGGTGGAATGCGGGTCGTTCACCCGTGCTGCCGAGTTGCGGCATTCGTCCCAATCCGCATTCAGCCGGCGGATCCAGTCATTGGAACAATGGGTCGGCACACCCTTGGTCGATCGCGGCGCGTTCCCCGCCCGGCTAACCGCCGCCGGGGAGCAGTTCCGTGGGCAGGCGGCCGACATATTGGGCCGGATGCTGGCGTTGCGGCACGTACTCCAAGGGCAGCCTGCGCCGGATGTGGTCCGGATGGCACTGCCCTATGCGCTGGCTACCACGTCCTTGCCGGGTTGGTGGGCGGAGTGGATTGCGGAGGAGCCGCTGGGTGCCGTGATCGAAACCGATCGTGTGCAAGATATTTTTGCAAGCCTCGCTGCCGGTACTGTCGACATGATCGTTAGCGTTAGCAGCGCCCGGCAGCCGATTGTGCTGGAGCCGCGGCAGTTCGACCGCATTACGCTTTGCCACGACCGCCTACGCCCCTACGCCCCTACGCCCTGCGTGGTTCACCCGCCGTGCGCCAATGGCCAGGCAGGCCCGGGGCACCGGTGCCGCTGCTGATGTACCGGACCTCTGTCTACTTTGGCCGTCTGGTTCCGCTTGCCATCGATGACGGTCCGATGCTGCATGGCGCGACGGCGGCGGTGTGTGAGATGTCGGACGTGTTACGCGGCATGGCGCTAAAAGGGGCTGGGCGCGGCCTGGCTGCCGGGCTGCAGCGTGGATACGGCCGATGACGATGCGCTGGTGTCATTGGGTGAGGCTTGGGCGATCGACGTGGCCACCGTGGCCGTGCGGGCGCGGCAGGGCGGACGGCCGACGCTGGACCGGCTATGGAGCCGGATACAGAATACAGCCAGCAGGCAGTGGGCCAGCGGCAAACAGGAGAACACGCAGTGAAGTATATTCTGGCCGCGATCGCAGCACTCGGCATCGCAAACACCGCCTATGCACAAGAACGTACGGGTACGCTGAAAAAAATCTTCGAAACCAAGACCGTCACGCTGGGCGTTCGTGATAGCTCGGTGCCATTCAGCTACTTGGACGGCAACCAAAAGCCGGTCGGTTACGCGATTGACATCTGCATGAAGATCGTAGACGCCATCAAAACCGAGCTGAAACTGCCCAACCTGACGGTAGCGACGCAGGCAGTTACCTCCAGCACCCGCATCCCGCTGATCGCGAACGGCACCATCGACCTGGAATGCGGCAGCACGACCAACAATGCCGAGCGGCAGAAGCAGGTTGCTTTTAGCCAGACCTATTTCCTGACCGCCAGCAAGTTCGTGGCCAAAAAGACGGCCAACCTGATGACGATCGATAGTCTGAAGGGCAAGTCCGTCGTGTCCACCAGCGGAACGACTAACCTTGTGCAGGTGAACAAGGCCAATACCGATCGCAACCTCAGCCTGAATGTTTTGGCTGGTAAGGATCATGCGGAGAGCTTCCTGCTGGTCGAAACCGGGCGGGCGGCGGCGTTCGTCATGGATGACGTGCTGCTGGCCAGCCTAGCCGCTGCCGCCAAGGATCCTGCCGCCTACGCCATCAGCACCGATGCGTTTAGCGAGCCCGAACCGTACGGCATTATGCTCCGTCGCGACGACCCGGCGTTCAAGGCGCTGGTCGACCGTGCGACGACGGCGCTGTACCGCAGCCCGGAAGGGGCGGCGCTGTATGCCAAGTGGTTTACGACGCCGATCCCGCCCCGTAACCTCAATCTGAACCTGCCCATGGCACCCGCGCTGTTGGCTGCGTTCAAGAACCCGTCCGACAGCCCAGACCCGGCCCATTACGCCAAGTAGCCGCGCCGCTGCCACAAGGAGCTTACAATGAAACGACTTATGACCATCCTTGTGGCGGCGATCCTATGTGGCCCAGCGGCCGGGCAGGGCCTGACTGGATCGCTGAAAACGATCGCTGAAACGCGCACCGTCACCCTGGGCGTGCGGGAGAGTGCGGTACCGTTCAGCTACCTGGACGAGCAGCAAAAGACAGTCGGTTATGCAATCGACATCTGCCTGCGGGTTGCCGACGCCATCAAGGCAGAGCTGGGTCTGCCAGAGTTGAAAGTCGCCATGAACCCGGTGACGTCCAGCACACGCATCCCGCTGCTGACGAATGGCACGATCGACATGGAATGCGGCAGCACAACGAATAATGCCGAGCGGCAAAAGCAGGTCACGTTCAGCAACACGTATTTTCTGACAGCCAGCAAGTTCGCCACGCGTCGGACGTCTGGATTGGCTACGGTTGATAGTCTGCGCGGCAAATCCGTTGCGTCCACCAGCGGGACGGTCAACATCGCGCAACTGAACAAGGCCAACACCGATCGCGGCCTGGGCTTGAACATCATGGCGGGCAAAGACTATGCCGAGACGTTCCTGTTGTTGGAGAGCGGCCGGGCGATGGCGTTGGTGCTGGATGACGTGCTGCTGGCCAGCCTGATTGCGTCCAGCAAGGAACCGGGCATCTACACCATCAGCAACGACGCGTTTAGCCAGCCCGAGCCGTACAGCATTATGCTGCGGCGCGACGATGCGCCGTTTAAGGCCGTGGTCGACCGGGCTACGGCGGCACTGTTTACCAGCCCGGACGGTGCCGCGCTGTACGCCAAGTGGTTCATGACGCCGATCCCGCCCCGCGGCGTGACGCTGAACCTGCCCATGACATCGGCGCTTGCCCGCGCCTTCATCACCCCGTCCGACAGTCCAGACCCCGCGCACTACGCCCCGTGAGTTACAACTGGAACTGGCCGATCTTTTGGGCGCAATCGCCTGAGGGCACGGGCACGTACCTGGCGATACTACTGCGTGGGTTGCTGACGACGATTGAGGTGGCCGCACTCGCCTGGTGCATTGCGCTAGGCGCTGGTGTGGTGATCGGGCTGTGCCGGGTACTGCCGGGCCGGGTCAATCGGGCAATCGGCACGGCGTGGGTGGAGCTGTTTCGCAACGTGCCGCTGCTGGTACAATTATTCCTGTGGTACTTTGTCCTGCCGGAGGTCGTGCCGGAGCGGTTTGGGGACTGGCTTAAGTCGTTGCAGGATGCGCCATTCGTGATCGCCGTCGTGGGGATCGGCCTGTTTACGTCGGCCCGGGTGGCAGAGCAGTTGCGCGCGGGCCTAGGCGCATTGCCGCGCGGGCAGTTTGCGGCGGGGACGGCACTGGGCCTGACCACGCTGCAGACCTACCGCTACGTGCTGCTACCGATGGCGTTTCGCATCATTCTGCCGCCGCTGACGGGTGAGCTGGTCAGCATCATCAAGAACACGTCGGTCGCGCTGACGATCGGCCTGCTGGAACTGACAGCCCGGGCCCGGGCCATGCAGGAGTTCAGCTTTCAGGTGTTCGAGGCATTTACGGCGGCGACCATTGGGTACGTGGTCATAAACCTGATCGCCACGCTGGCGATGCAGTGGCTGGAGCGGCGGACGCGGGTGCCGGGGTACGTCACATGACCGGCTTTGCCCGATGAGTGGCTTTGACTGTGAGTGAGTTCGATTGGGGCGTCATTCGGCAGAGCCTGCCGTACCTGTTTTTGGAGGGGATGCGCTTCACTTTAACCCTGACCGCGTTGGCGGCGCTGGGCGGCGTCGTGCTGGGTACCGGGCTGGCGCTGCTGCGGCTGGCGGGTGGTCCGGTGTTATCGCGGATCGCCACGCTCTACGTAAACGGCATGCGAACGCTGCCGTTGGTTTTGGTAATCTTCTGGTTCTACTTCCTCGTACCCTATCTGGGCCAGTGGGTGACAGGGGCCGACCGCCCCGTGAAAGTCGGTGCATTCGCCAGCACGCTGTTGACGTTTACGCTGTTCGAGGCGGCGTATTTTAGCGAGATCATTCGCGCCGGTATCGGCTCCATCCCGCGCGGCCAAATGTCAGCCGGGTTCGCGCTGGGTCTGACGTATCGGCAGGTGATGGGTTCGGTCATCCTGCCGCAGGTGTTCCGCGTCATGCTGCCGGTGTTGCTGACCCAAACGATCGTGTTGTTTCAGGATACGTCGCTTTGCTACGTGATCTCGCTTACGGACTTTATGGGGGCCGCGTCGAAGGTGGCGCAGCGCGATGGGCGGTTGGTGGAGATGTACGTGTTTGCCGCGGTCGTCTTCTTCGCCATCAGTTTTGCCGCGTCCCAGGGCGTGAAGCGGCTGCAGTCCCGTATCGCCATCATTCGCTGAGGGACGCCGATGCCGATTATTCAGATGGACGCGGTCAGTAAATGGTACGGGACGATTCAGGTCCTGCGGGACTGCAGCGTGGCCGTGGAAAAGGGCGAGGTCGTTGTCGTCTGTGGGCCGTCGGGGTCTGGCAAAAGCACGCTGATCAAAACGGTCAATGCACTGGAGCCGGTGCAGGCCGGCACGATCACCGTCGATGGCGTTGTGGTCAGTGCGCGCGGCGTAAACCTGCCGCAGTTACGCGCCCGGGTCGGCATGGTGTTCCAGCACTTCGAGCTGTTTCCGCATCTGCGCGTCATCGAAAATCTCATGCTTGCCCAACGCAAGGTCTTGGGCCGTGACCCGGCCGCCGCCCGCGCCAAGGGCTTGGCGCTGTTGGAGCGGGTAGGCCTATCGGCGCATGCGGACAGGTTCCCGGGCCAGTTATCGGGCGGGCAGCAGCAACGTGTCGCGATTGCACGCGCCCTGGCGATGGACCCGGTCGTGATGCTGTTCGACGAGCCTACCAGCGCGCTAGACCCCGAAATGGTCAGTGAGGTGCTGGACGTGATGGTGGCGCTGGCCCGTGACGGGATGACAATGATGGTGGTGACCCATGAGATGGGGTTTGCCCGCAAGGTTGCCGGCCGGGTCATCTTCATGGACGCCGGTGAGGTGGTGGACGACGCGCCCCGCGACGCCTTCTTCGGCGGGCAGGCCAGCGATCGTGCGCGGCAATTCCTGTCCAAGATCCTGGTATCTTAGCCGGCCATACCGTAGAACGACCGTGTCGGGGCGTGGCGCAGCCTGGTAGCGCGCCTGTTTTGGGTACAGGAGGTCCCCGGTTCGAGTCCGGGCGCCCCGACCAGTTTACCGGGCCAGTTTACCGGACCAGTTTACCGGGCCAGTTTACCGGGCCAGTTTACCGGGCCAGTGTTCTTGGCCACCTGACGGAGACACGCATGAGCAAGGCCCGCATTTTTCAGCGCCCGCGTACCGCCACCCAGTCGGGCCGGGCAGGGGTCGGCACTTGGGTGCTGGACTACCAGCAGGACCGGCGGGAGGTGAACGACCCGCTGATGGGCTGGTGGGGTAGCGATTCCACCCTCGGCCAGGTGACGATACGGTTCGACACGCAGGCCGAGGCGGAGGCATTCGCGGCCAAGAACGCAATCCCGTACACGCTGGAACTGCCGCCCACGACGCGCGCGATCAAACCCAAGGTGTATGCGGATAACTTCAAGTATGGCCGGACGGAGAACTGGACGCACTGACGGTCCGCCCGGTATTGATGCGGGACGCGTCCGTAGCTCAGGTGGATAGAGCGGCGGCCTTCTAATCCGCATGTCGGGGGTTCGAGTCCCTCCGGGCGCGCCAAACGGGGTTTTAGTTTGGAAGAGCCGGCTGGGTATGGCAGCCTGACGTCGCGTACTCGTACTTACAGCGAAATCGTTCGCTATGAGGCGAGCCATTCGCGCACAACTCACATAGAACTCGCTCGTCACGAGCCGAACGGTTCCCGCCGGGTTGAACTTGTGGCGTACGTGCTGCCAAATGCGGCGTCTCGCGATGCGATCTTTGTCACGAACCTCACCGTCCTGTAGGATTTGGTGTGATTGATGGAGCATACGATGCGTTGGCTGGCTGCCCTGCTGCTAGTTCCCGCCGCCGCGCACGCGGGTGAGACGCTAGATGGCATCCGCGCGCGCGGTACGCTGCGGGTCGGCACGACCGGCGATTACCAGCCCTTCACCACCCGGTCTCCGGATGGGCAGTATTCTGGCGCGGACATCACAATGGCCGGCCGGCTGGCGGCGCGTTTGGGGGTTGGCGTGACGTATGTGCCGACCGTTTGGGCAAAGCTACTGCCGGATATGCAGGCGGGTGCGTTCGACATTGCGATGGGCGGTGTGTCGGTCACCCCCGCCCGGGCGGCGGTAGCGTCATTTTCCACCGTCACCTATGTCGATGGTAAGCGTCCCGTGGTCCGCTGCGCCGACCGCGACCGGTTTATATCCGTCGTCGCCATCGATCAGCCCGGCGTGCGCGTGGTGGTGAACCCTGGCGCCAGTAACGAGGCATTTGCGCGCGAACACGTGCACCAGGCCCAATTGACCATCCACCCCGATAACAGCACCGTGTTTGAGGAAATCAGGGCCGGCCGCGCCGATGTCATGGTGACCGATGGAATCGAGGTCGATCATCAGGCGCTGGTCCATCCCGACCTGTGCGCGGCCCGTGTGCCAGCGGCATTCACCCGGCTTGAGAAGGCCTACATGCTGCCACGTGATCCGGAGTTACTCGGTATCGTGAACGCGTGGCTGGCGGACGAGGTCGCGTCCGGTGCATGGCCTCAAATACTGGATGTTGCGCAGCGTACGCCATAGCGGCGTGCGGCCACGCGGCGACCGAACAGCGCCGCACAAGCGGTTGCCAGTAGCGATAGGCAGCAATAGGCTCGGCGGCTCGGGCACGTCCACCGCAGCCAACTCGAACACTTGGCCAGACAGCTTGGTGATCAGCAGCGGTTCGTGATTGGGCAGTTCTGCCAGACGGGCGTCGGCCCGGGGGTAGTAGGCGCTGTACAGGTCGAGCGGCACTCCGGCCTCGGTTAGGTTAAGGCTTTGAAGTACAGCCTGCGTACCCGGCATCACTATCGCGGGATTGAAGTAAAAGATCCGTCCCTCAACAATATCGGCCAGGAGGTATTCTCCGTATAGAGCGGGCAGCGCGCTTCCTCGATATAAAAAGCCACTGCCGAGTGCCACGCCCTCGCTATGCCAGTACTCGGCTATCGGGTCAGTGTAGCCCGGATCGGCGGCAGGCGTTGTGTACAGCTGCTCGTTGCCTGGGTCGAATATGCCCTGTGCATAACCAGTGGCAAAGGTCCCGGCGCGCTGGGACCAGCCATAGTTGGCGCCTGCCTTACCCAAATCGACCTCCTCGATCGCCGCTTGACCGAGGTTGTTGATCTACAACTGTCCGGTCTTACTATCGAAACTGAATGATTGCGGGTAGCGCAAGCCACTGGCGTAAATCTCCGGTAGCACGCCTGCCGTTCCCACATACGGGTTATCGGCGGGGATTGTATATGGGGCTGTCGCCACCGCTGGAAAACTGAGCCACCCCGCCGGTTGAAAACTGAGCCACGTGGTTAGTGTGGTGCTCTTTGCCGGAGGGACCTGTGGTTCTGGC
>JAYVTX010000249.1:0-4057 GCA_043788425.1 Rhodospirillales bacterium | reverse complement strand
TGAAGCAATACCTCGCCGGCGAACTGGAGATCGAGTTCAACCCGCAGGGAACGCTGGCCGAACGAATCCGCGCGGGCGGCGCCGGCATCCCGGCGTTCTTCACCCGCACCGGAGTCGGCACGCTGATCGCCGAGGGTAAAGAGGAGCGTTGCTTTGGCGGCAGCCGCTATATCATGGAAACCGGGCTGGTGGCCGACCTTGCGGTGGTGCACGCTTGGCGGGGCGATACCGAGGGCAACCTCGTCTACCGGATGACGGCGCGCAACTTCAACCCGCCGATGGCCACCGCTGCCAATGTGACGGTGGCCGAGGTGGAGAAGCTGGTGCAGCCCGGCGAGCTCGACCCCGACCACATCGTCACGCCGGGCATTTTCGTCAAACGCCTGATCGCCCTGGCGCCTTACGAGAAGGGCATCGAACAGCGGACCGTCCGCCAGCGCGACAGCGTGGTGGCCTGAGATGGGGTGGACCCGCGACCAGATGGCCGCCCGTGCTGCGCGTGAGCTGCAGGACGGCTTCTATGTAAATCTCGGCATCGGCATTCCGACGCTGGTGGCCAACCATATCCCGCCTGGCATGCACGTGGTGCTGCAAAGCGAGAACGGCATGCTGGGCATCGGCCCGTTCCCCTATGCGGGCGAGGAGGATGCCGATTTGGTCAATGCCGGAAAGCAGACCGTATCAAAGTTACCGGAAAGCAGCTTTTTCGACAGCGCCCAGAGCTTTGCGATGATCCGCGGCGGCCACATCCAGCTTGCGGTGCTTGGTGCGTTGCAGGTGGCCGAGAACGGCGATCTGGCGAACTGGATGGTGCCCGGAAAGATGATCAAGGGCATGGGCGGCGCGATGGATCTGGTCGCCGGCGTGAAGCGCGTGGTGGTGGTCATGGAACACTCCGCCAAGGGCGAGCCAAAAATCCTGCCTAATTGCACGTTGCCGCTGACCGGCGCCGGGGTAGTCGACCTGATCGTGACTGATCTGTGCGTGTTCGACGTGGCACGTCCAGGGTTGACGCTCGTCGATCTGGCGCCCGGGATCAGCGTGGCCGATGTGCGCGCTGCCACGGCGGCCGCCTTTGTCGTGCATCCCGAACTGGGCACCCGGCAAGCGGCTTAGACCGTCATCGAAATTCCTGGATTTCGCTGCCGCGCCGGCGCCATTCTGGCGGCATGACAGGGCGCTGCAGTTTCCGGCTCGTGCAGATCAGCAGGCTGGTCCGGCTCCTCATGATGTGCGGTGCCGCCGGGCTGTGCGGAGCCATCGGGCTGTGCGGAGTCCCTGGGCGGTGCGAAGCCGCCGGTCTGGTTGGCCCTCCGCTGACTGCGCCCCTCCCTGTGACTCAGGACGAAGCGGCCCGGATGACCATTCCGGTCATGGTCAATGGGCAGGGGCCGTTCGCCTTCGTGGTCGACACCGGCGCCGACCGCACGGTGATCTCGTCCGCGCTCGCCGCCGCGCTGAAGCTGCCGGCGGGGCGCCGTGTGCGGTTGCACGACGTGGGCGGATCGGCCGAGGTGCAGACGGTCGTGCTGGACAGCCTGGCCTTTGGCGGGCGTGCGACGTACGGCGTGGAGGCCCCGGTGCTGGAGGCGGCCGATCTGGGCGCGCCCGGCATGCTGGGCATCGACAGCCTGCGCGGCCAGCAGGTGACCATGGATTTTCGCGCCGGCACCTTCGCCGCCGGCCCATCGCGCACCGAGGCCGATACTTTGCCCGGCGCCATCATCGTGATCGGCCGGCGACGGTATGGCCAACTGGTGCTGGTCGATGCGGAGGCGAACGGCGTGCCGGTCTTCGTCATTCTCGATACGGGTGCGCAGAACACACTGGGCAATGCGGCGCTGCAGCGGCTGCTGACGGCGGCACGCGACAAGACCAGGCCGCCCGACGCCGACGTGATCAGCGTGACCGGCACTCACTCGCCGGCCCGGGTGAACGAGATCGAGGAAATGCGCCTGGGCGGTATCTTGGTGCGGCATCTGCCGATCGCCTATGCGGATCTGGAAACGTTCCGGCAGTTCGGCTTGACCGAGCGCCCCGCCATGCTGCTGGGCATGGACGTGCTGCACATGTTCAGGAGCGTTTCGGTCGATTTTCTCAGGCGCGAGGCGGCGTTCGTGCCCCGGTAACGGCAGCTTCGTGCAGCCAGGCCCAGATGCCGAGTGCCGCACCGGCGGCGCCCCAGGTCGCGTTGTAGTTTTCGACCGCGGCCACGCCCAGTAGCACGGCGCCGAGCTGAGCCGCGAAGCCGCCGCGCCAGGCAAAGCCCCATAGGCCCAGCAGCAGGGATGCAGCGCCCAGGGCATAATGGCCCTGCAGCCACATCAGCCCGGCACGCGGCACGCAAGCCGCCGGGGGACTGGCGGCCACGCACAATGCGCCCCATTCGCGCGGTTCCAGATAGAGCTGGCGATACGCGATCAGTGCTGCGGTCGTCAGCAGCACGGCGGCTATCCCCAGGCCGTCTCGCCTTCGCATGCGCCGTCCTTGCTCGTTGATGGCTCGACTGTATAGCTGTGGCCATCGCTCAGGAACCCGCAGCACAACAATGGATGCCGAAACCAAGCCGATGACCGGCACCAAGCCCAGCTTTCAGGACATCATCCTGCGCCTGCACGCGTTCTGGGCGGCGCAGGGCTGCGTCATCCTGCAACCATACGATCAGGAAATGGGCGCCGGCACCTTTCATCCCGCCACAACTTTGCGCGCTTTGGGTCCAAAACCTTGGCGGGCAGCGTTCGTGCAGCCGTGCAGGCGGCCGAGCGACGGCCGCTACGGCGAGAACCCAAACCGCCTGCAACACTATTACCAGTATCAGGTCATCATCAAACCCAGCCCGGCCGACGCGCAGGCCTTGGTCCTGGAGAGTTTTGCGGCGATCGGCATCGACATGTCGCTGCATGATTTCCGCTTCGTCGAGGACGATTGGGAATCGCCCACGCTGGGCGCCTGGGGCCTGGGATGGGAGGTTTGGTGCGACGGCATGGAGGTGCTGCAATTCACCTATTTCCAGCAGGTGGGCGGCATCGCCGTGGTGCTGCCCTCGGCCGAGTTCACCTACGGCCTCGAACGGCTTGCCATGTATGTGCAGGGGGTCGAGAGCGTGTACGACCTCGATTTCAATGGTGCCGGTGTGACCTACGGGGATGTGTTTCTGCGCGCCGAGCGGGAATTTTCCGCCTATAATTTTGAGGCGGCCGACGTGGCCATGCTGGCTCGCCACTTCGCTGACGCGGAGAGCGAGTGCGCGGCGTTGCTGGCCCGCGCCTTGCCGCTGCCCGCCTACGACCAATGCATCCGCGCCAGCCATATGTTCAACATGCTGGACGCGCGCGGCGTCATCGGCGTGTCCGAGCGGGCCAACACCATCGGCCGCGTCCGCGCGCTGGCGAGAGGCTGCTGCGAGGGCTGGCTGGCGGGCGAAAGCTGATCGTGGTTTCGGAACCGCGTGGCTCGGCTGCCTGTCCGGGCCCGGCGCTGTCCACACGGGCGCGTCCCGCCGATCCGCTGATTTCGCTGATTGTCCCGGTGTTCAACGAAGCCGATGTCATCGAGGCATTCCTGCACCGGGTCGATCCGGAGCTGAACCGTGGAACCCGGTTCGAGATTGTGTTCATCAATGACGGATCGACCGACGCAACCTTGGCCGTGCTGATGGCTTGCGCGCGCGAACAGCCCGGACTGCGTATCGTGAACTTGTCGCGTAATTTCGGCAAAGAGGCGGCGATGACCGCGGGTCTCGACCAGGCGCGCGGCGACGCGGCCGTGCTGATCGACGTGGATCTGCAGGACCCGCCCGAGCTGTTGGGCGAGTTCGTTCGGCTTTGGCGCGACGGCTACGACGTGGTCTATGGCCTGCGCCAAAGCCGGCATGGGGATGGCCGGCTGAAGATGCTAACCGCGGGGATGTTCTATCGGGTGTTCAATCGTATGTCGGCGACCCCGATCCCATCCAACGTGGGCGATTTCCGGCTGATCGACCGGCGCGTGATGGACGCGCTGGCGCAGATGCCGGAGCGCGGGCGGTTTATGAAAGGGCTGTTCGCCTGGGTCGGCT
>JAYVTX010000248.1:0-20328 GCA_043788425.1 Rhodospirillales bacterium | reverse complement strand
CCTGAAGGAGGCGCTGCATCGGGCGGTGTCGATGTATCGGCTGCTGATCATCGACGAGATCGGCTATCTGCCGCTGTCACGCGACCAGGCGAACTTGCTGTTCCAGGTTGTCGCCAAGCGCTACGAGCGCGGGTCTATCGTGCTGACGTCGAACCTGACCTTTGGCAGCTGGGACCAGGCCCTGGCGGGGGACGCTGTGCTGACGGCTGCGATGCTCGACCGGCTGATGCACCACGCGACCGTCGTGCAGATCGGCGGCGACAGCTATCGGTTGCGCGACAAGAGGAAGGGCGGCGTCATGCCAAAGGCCAAGACCGAACCGAAATAACCCCCAGCCAGCGTGGCTCAGTTTTCAACCGGTGACTCACACCACCGGTGGCTCAGTTTTCGACCGGCGTTGACACCAAAGCCTCCGGCGTTAGGGCAAAGTCCAGCAGGGTGCCGTCTAGATCGAGCAGCAGGATTGACCGCGCTAGAACCGGTAAGACAATCGCCGGCAGCGCTATCGGCATGCCGTCAGGCGGACGTCGTAAATGGGATGTTCGAGTTGCCCCAACGCCGGCTCGTTCGCCAACATCCAACCGCGGAAGGTCGCCGGGCTACGGGTGTCCTGGATTTCGACAAAGGCTGCGCTATCGGCGGGTAGGTCTGTGGGCCGAATAACGCACCGCCGGACGGTAATCGTCAGCGGGCCGGCAGACCCGGATTGGCCCATCGCCAGGGTAATTGTAACCGGGCGCGCACGAACTTTGTCCAGCACAACCAATTCTGCGGTTTGCCGCGTGACCCACGTATCGGGGTTAGATAAGCCGGGTGGTGATTGCCCCCAGGCGACGGCCGGAATGGCGATCGCTGCCAGCAGGACAGCCACCCTCACGACGGGCCCGGAAGATGCGCGATGATGGACACGAGTGCCTGGCGAATGGCTTGTGGATCGACACCCATCAAAACCGCGTCCTCAAACGCGTCGTGGAGGACCTGCTGCGCCTCCGCAAGATTTTCGTCTAGAACCCGGAGCTTGTCACGGCATGCGACAGGCTCCCCAGCCGGTGTCAGCCACACCGTCACGGCCCGTTGGCCGGCTTCTGTTGCAGCGACTTTTGCGTCGCATCGGCGAGATTACCGACGTTGAAGATGAACTTACCCAGCAGGTCCTCAAGGTTTGAGGCTGACTGGGTTATCGTGATCGCACCACCGTCCCGCAACATCGTCTCCGACCCGCCGGGACTTAGACTTAGGAACGCACCGCCAAGCAGCCCACCCGAAGAGATCGTTGCACTGGTATCGTTCGGAACGGCCAGATCGCGCAGTACAGTGAATGTAACAATTGCTTGATAGGTTTTTACGTCAATCGCGGTACTGCTGACTGCCCCAACCTTAACGCCACCCACCCGCACCTCGGCACCCGTGGTCAAGCTGCCAACGTTCTCAAAACGGGCGATCAGCCGGGTGCCATCCGCCCCGCCCCGCCCGGTATTGGCTGCCGCGTAGGCCACGAAACCGGCTGCCACGAGTAGCACGGCGGCCCCAGCGGCCAAGTCTAGTATGCCATGGCGCGACCCTGCCATTCTAACTTCCCGGCGTCCAAGATTCGTAATCACCCGTCGCCTTGGGCCTGTTTCCACCCTGATAGTCATGCCCCGGCGGTCGATAGCTGCCCGGCGTGCCAGTCAGGTTCGGCTGATGTGAGGTCTGCCAGGGTCGGCGCGTCGCCATCGGGATCGGTTTATCGGTGGTGTAGTGCAGCCAGGCATGCCATTCGGCCGGCACCTCACTCGCGTCGCCGGCGCCGGCGTACAGGACCCATCGCCGTGTACGCAGCCCTGGTCGCGGCCGCTTTTCTTCAAAGTAGCGATTGCCCTCAGTATCCGTGCCCACGGGCCGGCCGTGGAAGAAGGTAAACAGCCGGGTACCAATAGTCATGTGCTGCCTATACGCCTGGCACTCGGCTGGGTCTATGCGATCCAGCCGAGTCCGTACGGATCAGGGATTGACCGCGCGTGGCGGCGGCGGGGCGTCGGGCGCTGGATTAAGCTTGATGACTGCCCTCTCGGCCACTGCGGGTGTGGCAGCGGGGCCTGGCTCTGCTGTCGGCTGTGCCAAGACGATCGGCGTGGCAACCGGGGCCTCACGTTCTGGTGCGACTGCTACCGCAGACGCCTCGACCCTTGCCGGGGCGTTGAGAATAATAGGTGTAGCTGCGACCACCGCTGGCACGTCCACCGCTGTTGGTAGCGGCGACGCTGAGGCGATCGACAGCGGTGCGTCCGCTGTTGGGCTAAACGTCGGCGTGGCCGCCAGCGGCACACCTTGCGACGGCATACCTCGAAACGCCGACACCGCTTCGGCCGCTTGGGGCGCTGACAACTCTGGCATTAAAAACTGGGTCGCCTCCTCTGGCCGGCCAGCCATCGTCAGGACTGCAGCGTAGTCGTGCCGTTCACGGGCCGTCGCGGCGTCGTTTTCGGCAAGCGGACGGATGATCCGCGTGGCTTCACGGGCGCGTCCGCTCATGGCCATCGACAGGGCTAGGTTGATCTGCGGCGCTCGGGCGTCTGGGTTTGCACCGATCGCCTCCGAATATGCCGCCTGTGCATCGTGGTGACGGCCTTGAAGGTCTCGCGCAATTCCGAGGTTGTTGAGTGCCACAGCGTCACGTGGATTGACGCCGAGCGCTTTCATAAACAGCTGCTCGGCCCCAGCCGGGTCAGTAGCGAGGCGCAAGCGTCCCGTACCGATCAGTGCATCTGTATTATTCGGCGCACCCTGCAACGCAACGGCGAATACCGACGCCGCTTCTGCCGAGCGGCCCAGGCCAGTGAGCGCATTACCCTTGCAGACCATGGTTTTGGTTGATCGGTCACCGCCATCAACAAGGGCAGCGCAGATTCGGTAGGCAAGATCCGGCGCGCCACTTTTTAAGGCGGTTTCTGCCGTCTTGAGGCTTGGTGTGCCGTCACCAAGCCGTGCCTCCTGTCCGGTACAGGCGGAGACGGCGACCAGAATAATCGCCGCGGGAAGTGCCGACCTAATCCACATTGTAGATCTCCAAGTCATTTTGACGTAGGCTAGTCATTTTGCCATATTACGGGCAATTGAGATCCCGGCTGGCCCACCAACAATAATAAAAATGCACGGTAGGATAAACAAGATCATGGGAAGTGTAAGTAAAACCGGTAGACGTGCAGCACGTTCTTCAAACTTGATCAGTGCCATGGTCCGCATCTCATTTGCTAAGGACCGAAGCGCCTCCGACAACGGCGTTCCGTATTGCATGGTCTGGACCAACGTTGCGGTCAGGCGCTTTAAGCTTTCTAGGCCAGTCCGCTTGCCCATGTTGCTGAGTGCAACGGCAGAGTCGGACAGGATCTCCAGCTCCCGGACTGTCAGTTCGAACTCTCGTGACACGGCCGGCCTTGACCGGCGAAGTTCAACCGCGACCCGCGTCATCCCCGGCTCCAGACTCAGGCCGGCTTGGGCACAAATCGTGAGTAGGTCCAGGGCGTCAGGTAGTCCACCCTCAACTTCGTCTAAATACTGTTTGCGAATGCGCCGTACGATGAAGTCGGGCGCAAGAAGCCCGATAACCGTCAGGGCCAGGACGATCGCAATGCGGGACAGATCCTTAAATCCTAGCGCGTTCGCGGTCAGCCAGCCCAAGCCGGGTGAGACGGCGAGCAGAATAAGCTTGCTGCCAACGAATAGCGCGAGCGCATTAGGACCTCGAAAGCCTGAGCCCATAAGGGTCTGCTCCAGCTCGACCCTGGTTTTACCAGGCAACAGGCCGCTTGCCATAATTCCACGGCCAAGGCTACCGACTGCACCCTTCAGATCGCCGCCGATGCCTTTGGCGGGTACGTCTTCATCAAGGCGTGGCCCAGTCCATGTTCCTTGTGCCGCCGACACACGCTCCAGTAAACGGACATCGCGATCGGTCACCCGTAACATAAAGTATGCCGTTCCGGCGATAAGCATCGCGCTCAGAAAGCCAAGCGCGAGGATCCAGATGTTTGGCACTATGTTAAGCCTAGCTCAGCGACTTACGAATGATCATCTGCATGGTAAATACTCCTGTGACCAGGGAAAGAATCGCGGCACCAAGCACAAGGTTTCCCGTCTTGTCCGTGATCAAAAGACCCATGTATTCGGGGCTAAGAATGGCGAGCATCAGGCCGGTCAAGACTGGTAACGAGCCGAGTACCATGGAGCTGGTTCGCGCCTCAGCCGACAGTGCATAGCCGCGCGCCTTCATCGCAACGCGTTTACGGATAACATCGGCCAACAACTCAAGGGTCTCCGTCAGCCCACCGCCGGTCTGCGCCTGCAACGTCAGCGTTGCGGCAAAGAAACCGTATTCTGGTAGTCCGCTGCGCAAGGCCAGTTCGCGCAGTGCCTGATCTGGTGATGTGCCGATATTGATCTGATCAGCGACCTTGAAGAATTCCGACTTCGTCGGCTCTGGTGCCTCTTTTGCAACTACGCGTAATGATTCCGTCACTGGAATGCCAACCCGCACGGCACGAACGATCAATCCGAGTGTATCGGGAAATTGATTGAGCAATACCGCCTTCCGCTTAGCTTCTCCGCGCGAAAATGTTGTCCGACTGAGCAGTATCCAAACGAACGGGATCGTTAATCGCGAGATCAACGTGCCGACTATACCCGCGGAAAGTATCGATGCAATCACAGCAATTACAAATGCGCCGATAATAATCACCGGCCACGGTGCCATGTACTGATCAAGTTTATCTTGGTCGAAGCCAAAGACTTTTCCGAGCCGGTCTTTCCAGTCGAGGATCTCATCGTCCGACCGGCTGATCCCCCTGGAACTAAGCTCTTTCACGACGATCTGAGGAGTTACGACGAAAGCGATGCGGGCGCTTAACGCCCGCTGTTGCTTCTCGAGCTTTAGAAGCACGAAAACCGAGCCGAGTAACAAGACGAATAAGACCGGCAGTGCGTAAATAACGGGGTTCATCCCTCCCCCTCCAGCGCCTCGGCCCATTCCCGTTCTAAATTAAAGTAAGTCAGCCGCGTCGCAAAGCTGGGCCTGGCGCGACTGATCTTATAATGTCCGCGCAAGCGCCCGTCCGACCCCTCACCCGTGATATCGAACTGGAAGATGTCGTTAAGGAGGAACACCTCACCTTCCATACCGCAAATCTCCGTCACCTGGGTGATCCGGCGGCCGCCGTCGCGATGCCGTTCAACCTGTACGACCAAGTTCACAGCACCGGCGATCTGCATCCGGATCGCCTTTGATGGCAGCCCCATGTTGCCCATCTGCACCATGTTCTCGATACGGGTCAGCGCGTCGCGGGTGGTATTTGCGTGGATGGTGCTCATGCTGCCGTCATGGCCGGTGTTCATCGCTTGTAGCATGTCAAACGCCTCGCCAGCCCGGACCTCCCCAATGATAATCCGGTCGGGCCGCATTCGCAGGGCGTTTCGCACAAGGTCGCGCTGCGTGATCTCGCCTTTGCCCTCGAGGCTCATGGGCCGGGTTTCGAGACGAACAACGTGCGGCTGTTGCAATTGCAGTTCGGCCGCGTCTTCCACTGTCACAACGCGCTCATCCGGGTGGATCATGCGCGACATGGCGTTCATAAGCGTCGTCTTACCCGAGCCCGTACCGCCCGAAATCACAATGTTCAGCCGAATGGCGGAAGCTAGCTCCAGCACCCGTGCGACCTGCTTCGTCATTGCACCGAAACCGATCAGCCGTTCAAAGTCGATCGTCTTTTTACCGAATTTCCGAATGGAGACGTAGGGCCCGTCTAACGCCAGCGGTGGGAAGACAATGTTGACCCGGCTGCCATCCTTGAGACGGGCGTCCACCATCGGGCTCGCCTCATCGACCCGGCGCCCCACCGCGGCGGCAATCCGCTGGCACACATTGCATAGGTGCATCGTATCGCGAAAACGAACGGTGCTTTGTAAAACCTTGCCGTGCCGCTCTATGAAAATCCGGTTTGGGCCATTGATCATGATGTCGTTGATCGTTTGATCTTCGAGCAACGGCTCAAGCGGGCCGAGACCGATCATGTCGTGAACCAGGTCGGCCGCAAGCTCTTTCTGCTCCCGACCGTTCAGCTGCACACGACGTTCGGTCGCGAGGTCGGAGATGAGCCGCTCGACCTCCACCTCCAACCGGTCTGCGCTGAGCACGGCGACTATGGCCGGGTCGAGCCGGGACAGGCATAGCTGGCGCAATTCTGAGATCGCTTCCGCCGGGGCCGTTGTCGCCCGTTCGATAAACGGCTGCGGGCGGTCAGGTATGACGGGTACAACCGTCGACGTGTTAATCCCACGCCGGCCAAACGCGCTCATTTACGACGACCTAGCAAACGGCCAAGCCCCTTCACCACCGGCGTTGTGGCCTCGTCACCCTGGTCGGCGCTGTCAAGCAAGCGGCTGGCAGCAACCTGTCGGCTGAGGGACAAGATAGCCTCCCGGAATGCGCCACGGGTTTCTGCGGCTGGCTTACCCAGCGTTGCCGCCGCGCCGACCTGCTTTGGCAGATCGGGGATTTGAACGTCGACCTTAACCTTCAACGCGTCTTCAACCTGACGCCGGGATAGCCCCCCCGGTAGGCCAAGCCGATTCAGGACAAGCACAGGGCGTCGCGTCTGCGCCGGCCCAGCCCGCAGCGCCATCAACCGCAACGCGTCACGGACGGAGGCGAGGGTCGGCTCCATCACGAGGACCCGGCGATGTGCAAGCGTCAACAGGTCGCGATTGATCGCCATCGGACGAAACGGCACGTCGGCCACAATGAAATTGTAACGCCGCCGCAACGCATCGAGCAGCCGCTCCGCAGCTTCTGGCGCATGATCGGGCACAACATCGAACGGCTCCTGCCCGGAAAGCACATGAAGCCGGTCGGTTACGGGCTGCGCTGCACGCTCTGCCAGCAGCGAGTCAATCCGTTCTGGCGTCTGCAATGCGGTTCGCAGCCCACGCCCAGGCTCGACATTCAACAAGAACGACGCGGTGCCTTGGTGCAGATCCGGATCGAGAAGCACGGTATGGCGGCGCGAAGCAACACCAAAATGCCAGGCCAAGTTTACGGCGATGGTGCTGGCGCCAACGCCACCCCGGGCACCGGTGACGGTAATCAACCGTCCGCCGAGCGCCGCCTCTCCCGTCGGGGCCCGGCCGAGGGCGTGCGGGCCGAAATGCCGGGCCACAACCTCGCGGGATAACGGTTTGGATAGGTACTCCATCGCACCCACGCCGCGCGTCACCTCGCGATAAAAGTCCAAGCTGGTAAGATCGCCCACGACCAGCACGCAAACGTGCGGCTCGACCACATGCGAAAGCTCCTCCAGCGCAGCGAGCGGGCTGTCCTCGCCACCGACATCGACGATGAGCACCCGCGGCGTGTGCATTTTTTGTAAGGCGAGGATGGCCCCTCGGATCCCGCCACGCCGGGTTTCAATGCCACCGGGCAAAACGTCAGACAGGCCGCCTTGCAGCGCTGCCTCAGTCGGGCCGTCCGTTACGAAGGCAATGCAGACTGACCGGTCGCCGCGGGACCCTTCGTCGCCGCCGACCTGCACGCCACCGTCGACGGCCAACACTAGAGGCCCCTCGACGACGTGATGGGCAGAGGTGCCGTCTTACCTTCGTAGAGCCGGGTCACTGGCGACACACTTTCAATCCCATCCGAACGGGTTGCACCGCGTCCCCGGATTAGATCGTTCTTGTTCGCCACTTGGACCGCGATGTTATTGGCATTGGCACCCGTCGGCTGCCACGTGTAATTGCGCGTGTAAGGATCGGTCTCCGCACAGGCCGTCAGACCACAAACACAGAGTAGCAGGCAGGATAGTCTCAACATGGGCTGCTCCTATTGCACGACAAAGCCAGCCTGGCCGGGGATACGTGCTGCCAACGACGCAGGTGCGGCCCCACTTCCCCGCAGCAACAAAATCCGCTCCAGATCGTTTGGCGGCGTGAAGGTGTCTGTCGGGGTACGCAAAAGCGATGGGTCGCTAACCGGATTAACGATATAGGGCGTGACTAGTATCACTAGCTCGGTTTCCTGGCGCAGATAGGCGGTGGAGCGGAACAGGGCGCCAATGACCGGGATATCGCCAAGGAACGGCACCGACGTTGTATTTATGGAAGTGCTGTCATTCATAAGACCGGCAATGGCGTAGGTCTGCCCGCTTCCCAGTTCGACCGTCGTTTCTGCCCGGCGTGTCAGCAATGCCGGAATTTGAACAGTTCCGTTGCCAAAAGGAAGGCTAATTGCGCCAGTGTTGGTAAGCTGACTCACTTCTGGCGCAACGTGGAGGTTGATGCGTCCGTCTGCCAGAACGGTCGGAACGAACGCTAGCGACACGCCATATTTTTTGAATTCGACCGTCAGGACGGCCACGCCCGTGCCGGAGCCGGTCTGCGGCACCGCGATTGGGAATTCGCCACCCGCCAGGAAACTTGCCGGCTGACCACTCATTACGGTGAGGTTGGGCTCTGCCAAAACCCGGGCCAGGTTGTCATTGGCAAGCGCCTGAATAAGACCGCTCACGTCACGCGTGTTGAACCCGAGTATGCCAGTGGCGGCAGAAGATACACCCAGGCCAACTCCCGAGGCAGCTTTGACGATAAAATCATTGGGCAGCAGCGCGGTTCGGCCAATCGTGCCCAGGGCCTGAAAATCTATGCCCAGGGCACGGGTGACGCTTCGGTTCATCTCAACGATTTTCACCCGCAACGTGACCTGGATCGAATCCCGCACGGAAAGCTGGTTTTCGATTAAAGCGCCTTCAGGCACAAAGCCGCGCAACAGGGAGATTGTCCGGGCCGCGTCGGCTGCCGAGCCTACTGTTCCGGTAACCAAGATGCCACGGGTCTGCGGTGTTACCTTCACCCCTCGATTGCCGGTCACTCGGGCTACTGCGGCCTCAGCCTCGCTAGCGCCAAAGGTCGACGCCCGGACTTGCACCTCATAGTTACTAATCGTCCGGCCGGCCTGATCTAGGACGACGATTGTAGTTCGCCCTGGACCAACTCCGAATATAAACAGACTATTGGCGCTGGCAGGCCGAACTTCCGCGACCTTTGGATCAGCCACGAATATATTCGTGGCGGGCTCGTTCAAGGTTACAACTTGTCCGGACCCGGTTTCCAACACTAAACGGCGCTTTGCAGCCGGACCACTTGGGGCGCCGGCGCCGGTGACGGTTAGCGTGCGGCCATTACGCATCGGCGGAACGGCTGTCAGCGACGGCGGCGCTGGGTCAGTGGTGACCGCTGGCTGGGCCCACACCGGTTGGGGCGACAAAAGCAGCGCTAAAACCAGCCCCAGGTGTGGGGCGATGTAGCGGAGGCTATTTTGAAAAGTGTTTGACATCAGAACTTGAACTCCCGCCCGTCGCCCGAACCACCAAAAACCTTTATTGAGGTTTGCGGGGTCGGCTTAATCGTTTGTGACGGCAGCGCGTTTGACACGTCTGCCGCAAAGGTGCCCCCGGTGCGGCGCACCACCTCCGGACCAGCTTCAGCCGACCGCACGACCAGCGACAGCCGGCCGAGCCGGGTTGCCACCTGAACGTGCTCTGCATGCTCTGCCGACACTTCAAGCGTGACGGTACGCGCCGGCGGCCCTTCGCCAATGCCGCCGGTCGCGCCCTGGGTCAGCTGTTGATCGATTGCGATCACTCGCACATTCCGCATCACAGTTTCAGCCACGACCCGCTTTCCGGCCGCAAGCGATGCGTCTTCAAGCGTCTGTGTCAGTATCAAGTCAACATTGTCGCCAGGCCAGATTAGGCCAGCCGCGCCCGTTACGATATCCACAGCAACGGACACCGCGCGAGTTCCAGGCGTTAGTACGGCCGATAGAAACCCATGATCTGCCGGGCGGAGAACGTCGATCGGTATCCGGATCACGTCACCCGGCTGCAGGTTCTTCAGCACCATTCCACCGACCATGGCCCGGCGTGCATCCGCCTGATCGAGCACATGACCAACAGATAGCTGGTCTTCGGTCACCTCTTTGGGGACAAGGTCCTCCGGCTTGATCAGCGTACCAGGCCGTAAGGGCCGCGCCGCAACGATTACTGTCACGTGCGGCACGGGCGGGGGCGCAGCAGCGACCGCTACCTCCGTTGGCATCACCATGTAGGCGACAACACCGAAGCCGGCTACGCCCGCGGCAATCAGAAGAAACATGAATACGCGGATCATAAAATCTATCCTTCTGATGCGAGGGCGCCGAGGGCACCCGCAGCGATAGCAACGGCATAGGGAACGGGACCGCCCCGGCTAAGTCGCCACCTCTCAATCCGGAAAACCCGCCCCGCAAAGCTTTGTGGCCGCGCTCCAGACCGTGTCTGAAGCCATATGCGCGTACCTAGGTATATCCCGCTTAAGCCACCCCCGGCGAGGGACATCAAGACCAGGACTGTTACCTGTAGCGGTGGCGGGACCAGCAGCATTGCCGCAGCGAGAAGCTTTACGTCCCCGCCGCCTAGCCAGCCCCGAGACCAGATGGCCAATGCCGAGAGGAAAACCACTATCGCGATAGCTCCCGTCACCAAAAATGTATCATCTAAAATGCGCAATAAAATCCCGACAAGTCCCAGAACCGCAGTAGAGCGGTTGGACACTGTACGTGCAACAACGTCCTGGACGGCAGCGCCGAGCAATAGCAGAACGACAACCGCGACCAGAACGTCATGAACTGTCAAGTGTCCGACCCCACCATCATGTGCCACCCCAAAGTAAAAAGCCCGCAATCCCTGAAAACTTTAGCTCCTCGCCCCAATCCGACATTCCGTAACTTCGTCGACCTTCGTAATTCAGTATCCGAACCTAGATCAGACCTCAAGCACAATGGCATGTCTTGTCGGCCACAGTGTGATAAAAATCGATGAAGAAAGAGTTTAAGTTGGAGAGCGGCTTGGACCTAAAACGCAAAAAAGGCCGGCTGGATAGGGCTCTCCCCCATCCAGCCGGCCTTGCCGCTAAATAATACTACTTGATGTACGTCGAGACGTTGCTGAACACGTTCTTCAGGTTCGTCCCCAGCTGGGTCGCACCGACCACCATCACCACCGCGACGACGGCGGCAATCAACCCGTATTCCAGCGCGGTTACGCCACGGTTGTCGCTCTTCACGCCCATCCAAGTCTTAACGATCTTGACCATAGTGTTTTCCCCTTTTGTAAGGCCGACCCAAGGTCCGGATGCCGCGGGCGGCGGACAAACCCGTGTTCGGGATTTCTCTTCGTAACCGGGCACAGGCTGTCGTACTATCCAAGAAGTGAAGGGAACTGTTGTTCGGTACTTAACAGTCACATCAAAAATCGCTCCTTGCGCGCAAGTACCGTCAAAAAACCGCCAATCAACGGCTGTCTGTCGATGGATTGCTGCATACGCTCCAAACGTCCAATACGGGACACTTGAAGGCTAAATGACGCGGATGAACGCCCTCGTATGGCAGCAAGCGATGTAACGTGTTTCCGCGCCCACCCACTCGAAAATTACGGTTGCCTGGCCATCCCACTGTCTCAACGAAGGGTAACACAACGCTTCGTAGTTCCACACCCGCCCCGATTATAGCCCGGCGGTAGGCCCGCCCGCACCGTTGGAAGCGGGCCATCCAACACACGCGGCGTGGCCCCGACCTCCACGATTGGGAGCGGCCGTATTGCCTCCCTAACGACTGAATTCGCGGTCCCCATTGAAACAACGGAGGGCGCTCCGCCGGCCGGACTAGGAGTCCAGACCCGCATACCGAACGCCGCCACAGGCATTGTCCACACAGTCATGGTCGCACGGGCAGCCATCGGGGCAACAGTACCAACGGTGCCATTCCATCGGCCAAGGACCTTGTCCCGATAGGGCGCACCCAATGCTGGGGTGGAGGAGTGATAGGCGGCGATCGCCTCCTCCCACGAGCCGGTCCGCTCACGTAAGCTAGCTAAAAACCGTGCCGCATAGTCGGCATTGGCCTGCGGATTAAATGCCACATCCAGTGTCGGGAATGCCGAAGCGTGGTGCATGAGGTTTACCTGAAAGCACCCAACATCGATCGACGCCATCCCGCCAGCACGCAGCGTACGCGTGGCCTCGATTGCCTGGATGGCGTTGTCAAACATGCGCCCGGTACCCGCGGCATTGATGGTCCATGGCCAAGGCACGGTAGCACCGGTTAAAGGATGTCGCCGCCCGCTCTCAACACGGCCGATCGCGACCAGCATCCCAGCTGGAATGTTATTCGCCTGCTCTGCAGCCGTCCCAGCCGCCTGACACAAATCGCCCGAGCCATCCGATACCTGCGCAAGAGCCCAGCCGGGCCCGGCGAGTAGACCCGCCAAGACGAGCCCAGTACAAAGACGGCGGTAGATGGACATGCATCGCCTTTCGGCCCTACAGACGGGCCGGAGCCTGTCTTACGCAAGTCGGGCTTGTCCGCCAATACGCGTAATCTGTTCTATACCATGTGTAGGGTTGGAAAATGTCAGGCCATTCCGCACCGAACCCGCGATGGTCCGTCGCTAGCCGCGTGGTTACTTTCTTAGTTGGAACCGGGCTCGCAGTGCTCGCCTCACTGTCCAGCCCTGGCCTCCAGCATGGGATGCTGATCAATGCCGACACGGCTATGCGCCTGCTGCGGTTGAGAGATAGTCTGGCCGCCGGGCTTCCGCTCCATACGATCATGCGTGACAGCTCTGGGCAGGGAACAGTACTGCATTGGTCGCACTTACTCGACGCTGTAATTCTTCTGGTGGCGGCCCCCACTGCCGCAATAAGTGGGTGGAACGCGGGGCTGCAGTCGGCAGCGCTCATTCTTGGGCCGCTTACGATCGGTTTGCTCGCCCTATCAATTGCTTGGGCAATTTTGCCCATTGCCCAATCTGGAACCAGGCTCGGACAGCCCTCGCTCGGACCCGTTTGGATGGTTGCGCTCCCTATCGGTCTGGCCCCATCCATTGTGCAATACGGTGTTGCCGCCGTCGTTCATCACCACGTCCTGCTGGCCGCCTCAGGCGCCTGGGTGGCAGGGTGGGCGATACGGGCCATCCAGGGCGGCGGCGCCCGGGCCGGGTTAGGCGTGGGGTTTTCGGCAGCGATCGGCCTTTGGCTTAGTCCGGAGGCGTTGACGCTTGGCTTAATGGCGATCGGCGGCGTTTGGGTGGCCTGGGTGGCACGCCCAAACCTGCCACTCGCCAGATCGGTTGGATCCGCTGGGCTCGGGCTGCTGGGCGCAACGGTCGGGGCCTGGCTGATCGACCCGCCCGCAACCGGCTACGGCGCTGCAGAGCCTGATCGGCTTTCGCTCATGTTTGTATGGCTTGCCATTGGTGCCGCGTTTGCCAGTTGCCTTGCCCTAACACCGCGTAGCCCGCGAGTAATAGCACTCGCCGGTGGGCTTGTTGCCGCCTCTGCCTGGCTGATTGCATACCCGCAAATCCTTCGCGGCACGTCCGGGCTTATGACTCCAATGGAGGCGTCCGTCTTCTTTGATGGTATTTTGGAGATGGAGCCAGTCGCTAGCTTGGCGACGGCTGTCGTCTATCTGGGCAGCGGCGCCATGGCCGTTCTGTTCATCGGATGGGCCGCTTACCATAAGCGGTCCACAGTTATCCTCTATGCCGCGGCTTGCGCGCTCGTGCTGGTTGTACTCGGCGCTAGGCATGTCCGTTTCGCCTCATACCCGGCGACGCTGGCTGCCGCCTTACTTCCGGTAGCGATTGCAACCGTAATGCGGTCCAGCCTATCAAATCAAGGCGTCGCGCTAGCCAGGATCGGCATAATCGGCGTCGTGTTGGCGGTCCCTCCCATAGCCGGGTACGCGCTGGCGGCCATGGATCCAGCCAGCGTTCCATCTGATCCATCGGGACTTACAACCGCATCCTGTTCGTTAGACGAAGCGGCCGGACTGGTCGAACCGTTGGGTGCCGCGGTTGTACTCGCACCCGTCAATGAGGGACCGTTTTTACTGTGGAGGAGCCAAATCCGCACAGTCGGCACACTCTATCACCGGGGTATCGACGGCTTCATGCGTCTGCACACAGCATGGTTCGATCCGGCCGACCCCCGCGGGGCCGTCAAAGCGACCGGAGCTGACTATGTCCTTTTTTGTCCACAGCCCGGACTTGCAGGGCCCGCTGGCTCGTTACTCACACAGCTAAACAAGCACCAACCCCCGCCCTGGCTCATTTATGCCGGAGCGGGGGGCGGGTACGTGCTTTACCGTGTCATGCCATGACTTCCTGCGGCATCTCTACCATGTCGAGGTCGGGCGCACGCAGCCAGTAGCCCGAACCGCGTATGCTTTGGATTAACAATCCGCCGCCTTCATCCGGCGGTAACTTCTGGCGCAGGTTGAAGACAAGCTGATCAACGCTACGATCTTCGGCCCGCCACGGGCGGCGAAGGGCTGCTTCCGAAAGCCGGTCGCGTGAGACGGCTGCGCCGTTCGCGCTGGCAAGAGTTTCTAATGCACTAAATTCTGCAGATGTAAGCGCCAGCCGCCGGCCCTCGACCGTGTGAACCGTCCTGTGCAGCACGTTTATCCGTATCGGGCCCACCCGCAG
Source organism: Rhodospirillales bacterium (assembly GCA_043788425.1). Classification (GTDB taxonomy): domain Bacteria; phylum Pseudomonadota; class Alphaproteobacteria; order Acetobacterales; family Acetobacteraceae; genus JANPPS01. Next base: position 5,773 of record JAYVTX010000248.1, on the reverse strand, counting down.
CACCTGCGCAGTCGGTGCACTGACGCGTACCTCAACCCGGGTATGGACCCGGCGATGTACAGCACGAATACGTGCAATCATTTCCCGCATGGCTGGGGGCTTCGAGATATAATCGTCTGCGCCGAGTTCCAGACCGACGATCCGATCGGCTTCGTCGCCTAGCCCGGACACGACAATAATCCCGCAATCCCGGCATTCGGCCAGTTTGCCGATCAGAAGCATTCCGTTCATGTCGGGCAGGGTTAGGTCCATCAGCACGACCTGGGGCTTGAACGTTTCCTTCATCGCCATGCCCGAAAGGCCAGTGTTGGCCCATTGAACGGTCATACCCGCCCGTTCGATCCCCCGCAGAAAGGTTCGGGCAACCGCCTCATCATCTTCAATCAAAAGAACGCGTGGGTTCGACAACATAGACGTCGCCGCCACATCGGACATGTGCATCCAACACTCCCTAACTATAACCCAACGTTTTGTGCGCCAATACGCGAAGGGAATAATCCATTACAAAAGTTAATGTTCTTCTAAGGGCACGATTTCGTAGAGCATTAAGTCATAGGCTAACCGCGCCAACGACTGGTTTTACCAATAATAGAAAAAGCTTCGGAAGCATGTTAAAAGTTCGTTAACCCACAAAGGTACAAACGAATTCCGGCAGCGGCGGGTTTAAGACACGGTCAGGATCTGCTGCCCAGCTGCGAGAATGAAACCATTTGTCCGGTTTGCTCATCCCACAAGGTGAAACCCGGCGCACGCAGCGCTTCACCGAGCCTAAGAACGCGGGCATTGCCAAACAGCTCGGCGCACGCCTCGTGGCAAGCGCGTAGGCGGTAGTTCGGCACACGCGGAACCAGGTGATGAACATGATGATAGCCGATGTTGCCGCTGAACCATTGCAGGATTGGGGGCAATGACAGAAACGAGCTTCCATGCACCGCGGCCGAAACCGCACTCCATTCCGGCGATCGCGCCCAGTGTGCATCCTCAAAGCGGTGCTGAACGCTAAACAGCCAGACCCCGATAATTGCAGCCAGGGCAATGACTGGCACCTGCAGCAGCAACACCGGCCATAGGCCGATAAATAGAACCATCGCCAACGCGCCGCCGGCCAGGCCGCAGTTGGTCAGCCATACCGCAGAACGCTCCCGAACCCAGGCACGCGGTGTTTCGAACGGCACCCGGTACAGGATAAGAAACACGATCGGGGGTATCAACACATGCGCGATGAACGGTGTACGCGCGAACCGCGCCGTCCATTGGCGAAACGGCGACATAGCCTGGTACTCGGCAACCGTCAGGCAGGTCGAATAGATGTCAGATCCCATGTCCCGCGTATCGAGGTTGTTCCACTGCTTGTGATGTACAGCATGGTGCCGACGCCAATTTGTAAAAGGCGTCAATGTGGCCAGGCTGCACATAACGCCCACAATCAGGTTGGCCCGGCGTGACTGAAAGAAAGCACCATGGCCGCAATCGTGCTGGATGATGAATAAGCGCACCACCAGACCGGCCGCCGGCGCCACCAAAGCGAGGCTTAGCCAGAAGCTATACGAATAGGCCGCATACATCGCGACTAACACCGCTAGATAGGCGGCGCCGGTAGAAGCAATCTGCCACACGGACTTTGCGAGTATAGGTGCCTGAAATGCCGCTGCCGTGCGCAATTGCGCCCGGCCCTGTGGCGATAATCTCGGTTCGGAAGACATCGGAAATCCCTTAGCAGAGCCGCCTCCGTAGCACGCAAGAGCGGTGCCGCCTATGTGGGTGCCGGTGCTACTCCGGATAGACCCGCGTCTCCGCCGGGCTGCCGATTTCTGCCCGCAAACGCACGCGACCAGCCGGTACGCCCGCGGTTATAACGGCACGTGCAACCGCGGCGGCCTGCGTCGTGTCCGCGTCGGCAGTTGGCACAATTGCCACAACGCCGAAGAAAATCGATGGCTTGCGGATGATCGCACCCTGCACGACCGCCGCCAGGGACCGCTGCGCCGCCGCATCCAGCGTGGCCGGCGGCCGTAACGTAAACAGCGCGCGCGGATCTGTCGGGGCCACGATCAGCGGGGCCGAGGCCGGGGGAACAACCGGTGCCTTGCCCGCTTCCGGATTGAATGTCCGTTGATCAATCAGCGTGCATCCGCCGACGGCGAGCAAAACAAAGATGGCGAAGCGCTGCAAGACTGACATGATCCAGGTATGCCCGCACTTGCCGGGCCGGACAATGAACGGGGTACGAATGGATAACCGGCGGATCGACAGCGTGCGGCTATGGGATGGGCTGATGCGCATGGCCGAAATCGGTGCCACGGCCAAGGGCGGCGTGGCACGGCTTGCCCTCAGTCCGCTGGACGCCCAGGGCCGGGCGCTGTTTCAGACCTGGTGTGAACAGGCGGGCCTAACCGTTCGCACCGATACGATGGGTAATACGTTCGCCCGCCGCGCCGGACGCGACCCGGACCGTGCGCCCGTATTGTTCGGCAGTCACCTCGATAGCCAACCAACGGGCGGTAAGTTCGACGGCGCACTCGGCGTGATGGCCGGCCTCGAACTCATGCGCAGCCTGAACGATTTTGGCATCGTGACGGAGGCACCGCTGGAGTTGGTCAACTGGACCGACGAGGAGGGTAGCCGGTTCGGCCATAGCTTAATGGGTTCAGGCGTCTGGGCCGGCGTGTATGATCAGCCGACGACGGAGGCACTGGCCGACCCGGACGGGATGACGGTCGGGCAGGCGCTGAACGGCATCCGTGGCGACGTGCCCAGCCGGCCATTCCCAGCCGACGCCTATTTCGAGCTGCATATTGAACAAGGCCCCATTCTAGAGGCGGCTGGGGCAGAAATCGGCATCGTGACCGGGGGCCAGGCACAGGTGTGGTTTACCGCGACGGCCACCGGGCAGGACAGCCACGCGGGCACCACGCCGCCCGCAAACCGCCGCGATGCGCTGGTTTGCGCCGCCCGGGTCATCGATCTGGTCGACCGCATGATGCGCGCCCGCGGCGACCAGGGCCGGGGCACTGTCGGCCAGCTATTCGTGGCACCCAACAGCCCCAACGTTATCCCGGGCGAAGTCCGGTTCACCGTTGAATTCCGTCATCCGGACGAGGCCGAGATCGCCCGCCTAACAGCCCAATTCCCGCGAGAGGCCGGGTTCATCGCCCGCGACTGCGGCGTAGAACTTGCGGTCACAGAGAAATTTCGCATCCCCGCCCAGCCCTTCGACCCGGCGTGTATCGCCCTGGTTCGTACCGCCGCCGCCGCCCGCGGCTACCCGGCGCAGGACATTATCAGCGGTGCCGGCCACGATGCGGTCTACGTCGCCCGGCACGTGCCGACGGCCATGATCTTCACGCCATGCCGCAACGGACTTAGCCATAACGAGGCGGAGCACATCGAGCCAGGCCAGGCCGAGGCGGGGTGCCAGGTGCTGTTCGACGCGGTGGTGGCACGGGCGAACCGGGTGGTTTGAGCCGGTATTGGATGGCTGCGACTACGGCCTTTGCCACGACCGCACCACGGCTCGGGCCAAACCGCAGCCGTCTTGCCCTCCCCTTACGTCACCCTTATTACCGCCCAACGCAGCCGGCCGCCCACACAGCCCGGCGCGTGGGAGGCCTGATGGCTGGCGACAGTGCGTTAAACTTTAGCCCGGCGCTCACACTCCAGGCCGCGATCCTCGCGCGGCCGGCGACGGTCGAGCGCCGGATGGCCGATGCCATTCGTGCCCTGGCGATCGATGCCGTGGAGGCCGCAGGCTCCGGCCATCCCGGTATGCCAATGGGCATGGCCGATGTCGCGACGGCACTATGGTCCCGCGTGCTGCGGTACGACGCCACCGACCCACGCTGGCCCGACCGCGACCGTTTCGTGCTTTCGGCCGGGCACGGGTCCATGCTGCTCTATGCAATGCTGTATCTAACCGGCCACACCGGCATGGAATTGGACAGCCTCCAACGCTTTCGCCGGCTGGACAGCGCCGCCGCCGGCCACCCCCTGCATGGCGAGCATCCGGCGATCGAAGCGACAACCGGCCCGCTTGGCCAGGGATTGGCCGCGGGCGTTGGCATGGCGCTGGCCGAACGCATGATGGCCGCACGGTTTGGACGCAGCCTGGTCGACCACCGCACGTGGGTCATGTGCTCCGACGGCGATCTGATGGAGGGTGTGGCGGCCGAGGCGTGCGCGCTGGCCGGGCACTTGCGCCTGGAAAAGCTGACGGTGCTGTGGGACGACAATAATGTGTCGATCGACGGAGACACGGCGCTGGCGTCGTCCGGTGACCGGCTAAAGCGTTTCGCCGCCATGGGCTGGGCCACCAAACGGGTGGACGGCCATGACAGCCATGCGATCCAAAGCGCCCTATCGCTGGCGGTGCGCAGTAAAAAGCCCACTCTGATCGCTTGTCGCACCGTCATCGGGTTCGCGGCACCCACCAAAGCCGGCACAACCGCCTGCCATGGCCGTCCGCTGGGCACAACAGAAAGCGATCTGGCCAAACAGGCACTGGACTGGCCCCACGCGCCATTCACCGTGCCACCCGACCTGCTGGCGCGCTGGGCGGCCGCCGGCTCACGCGGGACCGCCGCCCGCCGCGGCTGGCTAAAACGCCTGGCCAACCACCCGCTACGGGCCGAGTTCGAGCGCGTCTGCACCGGCCGCCTGCCCGAGGGATGGCAGGCCACGCTGGCCGATCTACGCGTGACACTGGCCGAACAACGTCCGGACGAACCCACACGGGTCAGCAGCCAGCGCGCCCTGGAACGGCTGGCGGCGGTCATGCCGGAGCTGGTGGGCGGTTCGGCCGACGTGACTGACAGCACCCTGACCCACGTGCCGGGCATGATACCAGTCACGCCCGGTGCCTATGCCGGCCGGTATGTGCATTACGGCGTGCGCGAGCACGCGATGGCGGCGGCCGCCAATGGCATGGCGCTTCATGGTGGCCTGATCGGCTATATCGGTACGTTCCTGGCCTTTGGCGATTACATGCGCCCGGCACTCCGCCTCGCGGCAATAATGAAGCAGCGCGTGATCCACGTGCTGACCCATGACAGCATCGGCGTCGGCGAAGACGGCCCAACGCACCAGCCCGTCGAACAGCTTGCCGCATTACGCGCCATGCCCGGCGTACACGTCCTGCGCCCCGCCGACGCCATCGAAACGGCCGAGTGCTGGGAGCTCGCTATCCGCCGCGCGGACGGTCCCAGCCTGTTGGTCCTATCCCGCCAGAGTGTCCCGGCCCTACGCACCGACGCGGCCGAAAACCGCTGCGCCCGCGGCGGTTATGTTATTGCCGACGCGGACGGTCCCCGCCAGGCAACGCTGATCGCCACCGGATCCGAAGTGGCCGTCGCGATGGATGCACGCCGCGCCCTGGCTGGCGAAGGGATCCCCGTGGCCGTTGTCTCGCTGCCGTGTTGGGAATTATTTGCGCTGCAATCCGGCGAATACCGGGCCGGCGTGCTGGGCCAAGCGCCGCGTTTCGGGGTCGAGGCCGCATCCGGCTTCGGCTGGGAGCGCTGGCTCGGGGATGACGGCACCTTCATCGGCATGACCGGCTATGGCGCCAGCGCGCCGGCTGCCGACCTATTTCGGCATTTCGGCATCACACCGGACGCCATCACGGGCGCCGTTCGCAAACGGCTAATCCCTAACCAAGGAGCATAAGCATGGCCGTCACGGTCGCTATTAACGGGTTTGGACGCATCGGCCGGCTGGTGCTGCGCGCAATTATCGAAAGCGGGCGTTCGGACGTCGTACCCGTCGCCATCAACGATTT
>JAYVTX010000247.1:0-2731 GCA_043788425.1 Rhodospirillales bacterium | reverse complement strand
GCGTCTGATCGAGGGACCAGATTTATGATCGACCGCGGAACCGCCGACGCCCTGGCCGGTGCCCGCCATGGCGATCCATTCGCCGTGCTGGGCCCGCATGACGGCACCATCCGCGCCATACTGCCCGACGCCCGCGCCGTCACCATCGTAACCGCGGCCGACGAAACCCGCATGGAGCGCGTTCACCCCGGCGGCGTGTGGGAGGGCCCGGGAGCCGCGCCCTACCGCCTGCGCGCCGAATACGATGGCGCCGTGCATGAGGTGGCCGACGCCTACGCATTCGGTAGCACCCTCGGCGACCTCGATCTCTATTTGCTGGGCGAGGGCCGGCATCACGAGCTGGCCCACGTTCTGGGCGCGCATACCATGACGGTGGACGCCACAACGGGGACCCGGTTCGCCGTTTGGGCGCCCAACGCCCGCCGCGTATCGGTCGTGGGCGGGTTCAACGCCTGGGACGCGCGTCGCCATCCCATGCGCAAGCATAATGGCGGCGTGTGGGAGCTGTTCATTCCCGGCGTGGGCGCCGGGGAGATTTACAAATACGACCTGCTCGGCCCAGACGGCCAGTCGCTGCCGCAAAAGGCCGACCCCGTCGCCTGGGCCGCCGAGCGCGCGCCGCGCACCGGATCGATCGTCGCCGGCGCCGACCCGGTCTGGAGCGACGCCGCCTGGATGCACCGGCGCGACCAGGGGCCGTCCGCGCCGATGTCGATCTATGAGGTGCACGCCGCCTCCTGGATGCCGGCTGCCGAGAACGGTACCGGATGGGCGGATCTGGCCGACAGGCTGGTGCCATACTGCGTGGGGCTAGGCTTTACCCACGTGCAGTTGCTGCCGATCATGGAACATCCGTTCGGCGGCTCCTGGGGTTATCAGCCGCTTGGCCAGTTCGCGCCCTCGGCCGTGCTCGGCACTCCGGACGGGTTCGCGCGCTTCGTCGACCGCTGCCACGCGATGGGCGTCGGTGTCTTGCTCGATTGGGTACCAGCCCACTTCCCCACCGACGCGCACGGGCTGGCGCTGTTTGACGGCACGCATTTGTACGAACACGCCGATCCGCGGGAGGGTTTTCACCCCGACTGGAACACGAACATATACAACCTGGGCCGCAACGAGGTCCGCGGCTTACTGATCGGCAGCGCGCTATTCTGGCTCGAACATTATCACGTCGATGGCCTGCGCGTGGATGCGGTCGCGTCGATGCTGTACCGCGACTACTCCCGCAAGGCCGGCGAGTGGGTGCCGAACAACCAGGGCGGGCGTGAGAATTTCGAGAGCGTGGCGTTCTTGCAGGACCTGAGCCGGGCCGTCCGCGCCCGCTGCCCCGGTGCCGTGCTGATTGCCGAGGAGAGCACCGCTTGGCCCGGCGTGACCCGTCCGGCCGAGCACGGCGGCCTGGGCTTCGACTACAAATGGAACATGGGCTGGATGCACGACACGCTGCAGTACATGGAGGAGAACCCGATCAACCGCGCCTGGCATGCGCATGAGATGACGTTCGGCATGGTGTATGCCTACAGCGAGCGTTTCGTTCTGCCGCTCAGCCATGATGAGGTCGTGTACGGCAAACGTTCGCTGATCGGCAAAATGCCGGGCGACCGGTGGCAGCGCTTCGCCAACCTGCGCGCGTACTTGGCATTTATGTGGAGCTATCCCGGCAAAAAGCTGCTGTTTATGGGTGGCGAGTTCGCGCAGGACCGGGAGTGGGACCACGATCATGGGCTGGACTGGCACCTGCTCGACGATCCGGCCCATCGCGGGGTGCAGTCGCTCGTGCGGGACCTGAATGGCCAGTACCGCGCGCAGCCGGCGCTGCACGCGCTGGACCATGAACCGGCCGGGTTCGATTGGCTGATTTCCGACGATCGCGCCAACTCGGTGTTCGCATATTTGCGCCACGGGCCGCACGACACGGTGCTGGTGGTGTCCAACTTCACGCCGGTGCCGCGGTACGACTACCGGGTGGGCGTACCGACGGCCGGGGCGTGGGTCGAAATGCTGAATACCGACGCGGACGTTTATGCCGGGTCAAACCTGGGTAACGCCGGCATCGTGACGGCCGACGCGACGCCCGCCCACCACCAGCCGGCCAGTTTGTCACTAACCCTGCCGCCGTTGGCAACTTTGTTCCTGCGCCGGGCTTAGGTCGCACCATGAAGTTCGCACACGCTCTGCCGTTCGGCGCCACGCTGCAGGATGACGGCAATACCCAATTCCGCATCTGGGCACCGTCTGCCCCAACGCTCGACCTCGTGATCGGCGGGGTGATCGGCGGGGTCGCCAAACCGATGCAGGCGCAGGATGGCGGCTGGCACACGCTGACCTGCTTGGCACCCGCCGGCACGCAGTACCAATACCGCCTGCCCAACGGTCTGTTGGTGCCCGATCCGGCCAGCCGGCAGCAGGCGACGGACGTGCATGACCCAAGCGTGGTGGTGGACCCCAATGCGTATGAGTGGCAGCACGGCGAATGGGCCGGCCGGCCGTGGCACGAGACGGTCATCTACGAGGCGCACCCCGGCCTGATGGGCGGTTTCTCCGGGATGCGCGCCCGGCTGCCGGAGCTGAAAGCGCTCGGTATCACGGTGTTGGAACTGATGCCGATCGCCGATTTCCCCGGCACCCGCAACTGGGGCTATGATGGGGTACTACCCTTTGCGCCAGACACCGCATACGGCACGCCCGACGAACTGAAATCGCTGATCGACGCGGCGCACGGTCACGGCAT
>JAYVTX010000246.1:0-4350 GCA_043788425.1 Rhodospirillales bacterium | reverse complement strand
CGGCTGCCGCAGAAGCGAACGCGGGTCATCGACCTGTCGCGCGGTGCGGCTTCGCGCATCGGCCTGGTCGAGATGGGGGTGGGCCCCGTCACGATCGTTAACGCCGACGGGGCCATCGAAGACGACGCGCTAGATGACGATGCCGAAATCAGTCCATCGCGATATGGTCGGCCACATACGCGCCACGCGCGCCCAGCGGGCGGGGTGGGCCGTCAGTGCTGTCAACGGCCGTCTGTAATTCAAGTTCAGAGTTTAGTTCCGCGCCCAGCAGCACCGCGTAAGCTGTAACGTAAAACCACATCATCATGGCAGCCACGGCACCCAACGGGCCATAGGCGACGTCATAACTGGCGATGTGCCCAACATACAGGCTGAACAGGGCGGATGCCGCGACCCATAACACGGTGGCAATGAGGCTGCCGGGCGTAACCCACTGCCACCGGGGACGCTCGCGGCTTGGGCCGTAGCGGTAAAGCAACGATAGCCCGGTCAGCAACGACAGCACGAGCACGCCAAGGCTGGAAAGCTGGATTAGCCATGCCGTGCCGTCGGGTACTCCGATGAGCCCGAGCAGCTGGGGCAACGCCACCAAAACCGCGACCGCGACGCTGGCGCCGACGATCGCGGTGAAAGTGATGGTGAACGCAACCAACTGAAATTTCAGAAAGCTGCGCTGCTCCGTTTCCTCATACGCAAGGTTTAGCGCGGCGAGCACGGCTTTGATCCCCGTGGCCGAACTCCAAAACGCGACGCCAGTGCTGATGAGCAACCGGACGCCCAGCGTGGCCGGGGGTTGGCTCACAAGCTGTCGGACGCGTTCGTCGATCAGCGCCCAGGCGGGCGGCGGCAGCAGGTCACGTAATACGGCCAACTGAGGCTCGACCGTCACCGGGTCGAATACCAGACCGTAGAGTGAGAGCAGCATCGAGATGCCAGGAAATAGCGCCAGCGTCCCGTAAAACGCGCACCCGGCGGCGGTCAGGCCGACGCGGTCGGTCAGCATCACCAGTCCGGTCCGCCGTAGCACGCGGGTCCAGCCCCGCCAGGGAATACTCCGTGGGCTGTGCGCCAGGCGGCCAAGTGCCTGCGCATTGGGGCCGGACAGATCGCCCGGCGCGACCTCCTGCGGGCCGGCCGCCTGGGCTCGGGGGGACGGGTCGGGCATGGATGACGGAACGCACCGACGCGTATCGGGGTTGCTCGGCTAATTGGGTGAGCTTGCGCTGGCGTGGGGCCAGCCCGATGCTGACGGTAATTGGAGGGCCAGCATGGGCGCGTTAGACGGATTGCGAGTGATTGACCTGACGCGGGTGCTGGGTGGACCGTACGCGACGATGATCCTGGCCGATCACGGCGCCGACGTATTGAAGATCGAGCCGCCGCAGGGGGACGAGACACGGGGCTGGGGGCCTCCGTTCCTGGAGCGGCCGGACGGATCGCGCGATGCGTCGTACTTTCTGGGTGTGAACCGGAACAAGCGCGGAATGACACTGGATCTATCGGGGCAACCCGGGCAGGACGCGCTGCGGGCGCTGCTGGTGGATGCGGACGTGCTGATCGAGAACTTCAAGCCCGGCACGATGGAGCGGTGGGGGCTAGGGTACACGATGCTGGAGCCGGCGAATCCACGGCTGGTGCACTGCCGGGTGTCGGGGTTTGGCGCGGATGGGCCGCTGGGTGGGCTGCCGGGATATGACGCGGTGATCCAGGCGATGACGGGGCTGATGAGCGTCAATGGCGAGCATGGGGGCGTGCGGATGGGGACGCCCGTGGTGGATCTGGCGACCGGGCTGTACTCGGCGATCGGGGTGCTCATGGCGCTGCAGGAGCGGCAGCGGTCGGGACGTGGGCAGTTTGTGGATATGACGCTGTACGATTGCGGAATGGCGCTGCTGCATCCGCAGGCCGCGAACTATTTTCTGAATGGGGCGCGACCGGTGGCTACGGGCAATGAACATCCAAATATTGCTCCGTACCAGACGTTTGCGACGCGAACCGGGCCACTGTTTTTGGCGATCGGCAATGACGGACAGTTCCGGCGTCTGTGTGTGGAACTGGGTGCGCCGGAGTTGGCGGATGATGCGCGGTTTGTCTCCAACGCCGAGCGTCTGGCGCATCGTGGGGCGCTGACAGCTTTGCTGACGACATTGTTCGCAGATGAGGAGGCGGTGGTGGTGTGTGACCGGCTGTTGCGGGCAGGGTTGCCGGCTGGGCCGGTTCTGGGGGTGGATGAGGCGCTGGGGGCTCCGCACACGGCGGCGCGGGGGATGGTGCAGGACGCAGGTGGGGTGCAAACGTTAGGGACTCCGATAAAGTTCTCACGGACGCCGGCGGGGCCGAGCGTGGAGCCGCCGGCGCGATCGGGCTAGTCCACTAGGACGACGTTTGACTGGGTACCGCAACTGACTGGTAGTGACCGTTTGGAAGTGGCTGTTGTTGCGCGTGGGTTGTTATTCAAGCTTGGGATGTGGACCCGAGAGACCCGTAGCCGGATGGCCGACATTGCACGCAAAACCCGGCGGTACCCGTCTGACCTGACTGACGCCGAGTGGAAGCGGATCGCGCTGCTTATGCCAAAGTCGCCGCCACGCGGGCGTAAGCCAGGCGTGGACTTTCGCGAAATCCTGAACGCGATCCGGTACATGCGCGCAGCGTCGGCGGCTGGCGCATGTTGCCGAGCGAGTTCAGCCCCTGGCAAACAGTGTACTGGTGGTTCCGTCGCTTCGTACGCCGCCTGCTGTTTCGCACGATCCACGACGTGGCGCTCATGATCGACCGCGAGCAGGCCGGGCGCGAAGCGAGCCCCACAGGCGGCGTGCTGGACAGCCAAATGGTCAAGGCGGCCTTCGCCGAGTAGCGGGGCTATGACGGGGCTAAGACGATCGTGGGCCGCAAGCGGCACGTCGCCGTCGATACGGACGGGCGGTTGCTGATGGTCAATCTCACGACAGCCGACATGTCGGACAGCGCCGGGGCACAGCTGATCCTGGACGGCATACGTAAACGCTGGCCTTGGCTCAAGCATCTATTTGCTGATGGCGCCTACGACCGGAACCAGCTCATTGACAAAGACGCGTTCCCCGACTTCGCCATCCAGATCGTACGCCGGTCGGACAAGCAATGTAGCTTTGAGGTTATCCCCCCGCGGTGGGTCGTTGAACGGACCTTCGGCTGGATGATCCGTTGAAGGCGCTTGGTGCGCGACTACGAGAAGCGCCTCGACGTCTCTGAGGCCATGATCCATGGGGCCATGGGCAGTCTGCTCCTACGTAGGATCACTCATCAGTGAGTTCTCAAACGGAATCTGAGACATCCGCTATAGCAAGGAGAGGTACAAAGCGCACGCTTGATATAATATCAGAATGATCGGTTTTATTAACGCCCAGCAACCAAGGACGGCACCGCCGTCCCTGGCCGTTAGATCAGGCGCTCTTAGCCATGATCTCGTCCGCAATATTACGCGGTACAGGGTCATAATGATGGAACTGCATCGTGAAGCTCGCCCGCCCCTTCGTCATGCCCCGCAACTGGTTGATGTAGCCGAACATCTCCTTCAACGGCACATGGCCCCGGACGATGACGGTGCTGCCGCTGCTCTCCTGGCTTTGGATCGTGCCGCGGCGCCGGTTCAGGTCGCCGACCACATCGCCCACATGGTCCTGGGGCGTCGTCACCTCGACCTCCATAATCGGCTCCAAAATAATCGGCGCAGCCCGCTTCATTCCCTCACGGAAGCATGCCTTGGCCGCGATCTCGAACGCCAGCGCCGAGCTATCCACGTCGTGGTACTTTCCGTCCACCAGGCTGTACTTGAAGTCCACCGTCGGGAACCCGGCCAGCACGCCCGTATCGGCCTGGTTGCGAATGCCCTTTTCGACGGCCGGGATATACTCCTTCGGCACTGTCCCGCCCACGACCTTATTTTCGAACAGCACGCCAGCGTTACGCTCCTGCGGCTCGAACAGGATCTTCACCTCAGCATACTGGCCGCTTCCGCCGGTCTGCTTCTTGTGGGTGTAGGTCTCGGTATGCGACTTGCTGATCGTCTCGCGATACGCGACTTGCGGCGCGCCGATATTGGCTTCAACGCCGTACTCACGCCGTAGCCGGTCGATGATGATTTCCAGATGCAACTCGCCCATGCCCGACAGGATCGTCTGACCGCTTTCTTGATCGGTTTTCAACCGCAAAGACGGGTCTTCCCCCGCCAGCTTCTGCAAGCCGAGAGTCATCTTCTCGACGCCATCCTTAGTCTTCGGCTCGACTGAAATATCGATCACCGGGATCGGGAACGACATCCGCTCCAGGATCACGGGATCATCAGCCGACGCCAGCGTGTCGCCGGTCCCT
>JAYVTX010000245.1:0-4233 GCA_043788425.1 Rhodospirillales bacterium | reverse complement strand
CCGCCAGCCAGTGCCACCGGTGCCGATCAGGGCGAGCGCCACGTTGTGGGCATACGTTTCATCCGGGAACAAGGTCAGGATCTGGTACGTCCGCCCCAGCCCCATGCGCACGCGCGCCCGCACGGGCCGGCCCAGTAGCTCCTGACCAAACAATTTGACGGAGCCGGCAGTGGCCGCAAGGTCGCCGGTGATCAGGTTGAACAGTGTGGTCTTACCCGCGCCATTGGGGCCGATCAGCAAGCGGCGCTCGCCGGGCATGACGCGCAGTGAGACGTTGCGCGTGGCCGCGACGCCGCCGAAATGCTTCTGTAGGCCCGTGATCTCTAGTGCCGGGGTCGCATGGGCCGGGGTCGCATGGGCCGGGGTAGCATGAGCCATCATGGCTGCGCCGCACTGGCCGACCGCCGGGTACGCAGGCCCATCAGCCCCGGCACCAGCCCCTGCGGCAGCAGCATGACGACCACGATGAAGATCAGGCCGAGCAGCGACGACCAGCGATCCACGTGGGAACTGACGACCGTTTTCACCAGCGTGATGATGATCGCACCCACAACCGGCCCGGCCAGTGTGCCCGCGCCGCCTAGGACGACCATCAACAGCGCCTCGGCCGATTGCTGCAACGACATCGTTTGCGGACTGATGAAGCCGAAATCCCAGACATACAGCACGCCCGCGACCGATCCCCAGAACCCGGCCAGTGCAAAGGCGGCGAACCGGATCCGCCACACGTCATGCCCCAGCATGCGCATGCGCCGGGGCTGGTCCCGTGCACCGCGCAGGCATACGCCGAACGACGATCCCGCCAGTTGCCACAGGCAGACCAGTGCCACCGCAAACACGCCGGCCAGCAAATAATAGAAGATGATCGGATCGGAGAAATCCACACCGAACAGCACCGGCCGCGACGAACGCAAGCCGTTATCCCCGCCCGTCAGCCCGACCCAGCGGTAGGACAAACCCCACACCACCTGACCCAGCGCCAGCGTGATCATCAAAAAGCCAAGTCCCGACGCCCGCAGCGCCAGCACGCCGAAAACGGCCGCCAGCATAGTGCCGAGCGCCACGGCCAGAACCGCCGCCGGCCCGGCGCCCATGCCCCCGCCGCTTAGGACCGCATACGCATAGGCGGGCACGCCCAAATACACGGCATGACCCAACGAGGTCATGCCGCCATGGCCGATCAGGATGTTGAGACTGAGTGCCAGCATCGCGAACACGATGATGTGGCCGGCGATCGATAGGTAGAACGTGCCCGGCAACACAAACGGTACCGCGGCGAGGCCCACGGCAACAAGCAAGGCTATCTTCAAGCGTGGGCCCGCCCGAACAACCCCTGCGGCCGGAAGACTAGCGCCGCCACCATAGGCAGGAACAGCACGACATAGGCGAAATCTGGGAACAACGCCGTGCCGAAATTATAGATGAACCCCACGATAAAGCTGCCAGCCAGTGCGCCCATCAGGCTACCAATCCCGCCCAGGATCACGACAATCAGCGCCAGCGGCAGCATGTCCTGATCCAGCCCTGGATACGCCGACAGGATCGGCCCGCCGATCACACCGCCAAACCCCGCCAGGGCGGCGCCCAGGAAGAACACCGCCGTGAAAAGCAGCCCGACCGGCACGCCCACGCCGCGCGCCATCATGCGGTCGTCGACGCCGGCCCGGATCATGGCGCCTAGCCGGGTGCGGTCCATCAGCAGCATCAGTCCAATTACCGCCACTACCGCCACGCCCAATACCGCCAGCCGGTAGGCCGGAAATGCCAGCCCAGCCAGCCGGATTGGCGCGCGCAATGCCGCCGGTGCTGCAAGCGGCATGGGATCGCCACCCCAGGCCATCAGGCATAAATCGGCGATGATGAAAGCCAGGCCCAGCGTGACCAGGACCTGCCCACGCTCATTCCCCGCGAGCCGGCGTAGCAATCCACGCTCGATCACCGCGCCCAGCACGCCGACGATCATGCTGGCACCAAGTGCCGCCGCCCAGAACGGCCAGCCCTGCCGCAGCAACGTGGCGCCCAAATACGCGCCCAGCATAAACAGGCCGCCATGCGCCAGGTTCGGCACGCGCAGCAGTCCAAAAATCAGTGAAAAGCCGGAGGCCAGCAGAAACAGCAACCCGCCGAACGCGATGCTGTTCAGCGTCTGGATGGCCCAGAACTGCAGAGTTATTTCTCCAGGTAGCGGGCCGGGGGCTGATCACGGCCATAGACCGGCGCGGCCAGGAACGCGGCCGGGTCGTATGTCCAGAACTGGCTCACATTGGGGTAGGTATGGACGACGGTGTTGACCAGCCGGCCCGCCTTTTTCTCGACCTTGCGGATGTACACGTGGCCGACGACGTTGCCGTATTCATCGCAGCGTACCGGACCGCGCGCCGTGTCCACAGTATCGGTCCGCATGGCCTTCAGTAGCGCCGTCTTGTCCTCGATCTTGCCGCCGATGGCCTTCAGCGCCGCCTCCAACACTGCGCCGGCCACATAGGTGCCGGCGGCGTAGTAGCCGGGATCGACCTTGTAATCCCGCTGCATGCCAGCGACGAAAATCTTGTTCAACGGCGTGTCAAGCTGCGCGGAATACCAGCAGGCGCTGATGGTGCCAATCGCGTCGTCGCCCATTTGCTGGAGCACCGCCTCGTCCACCGCCGTCATGCCGCCCAGGATGGGGGTGGTGCCGCCATATTCCTTGTATTGCTTAAAGAACCGGAATCCGTTGGACCCGGCAAACGACATGAATATCGCGTCCAGATCGCCCTTAAACTGCGCGACGAACGTTCCGTAGTCCGGGGCGTTTAGCGGCGGCCAGATTTTTTGCACAATCTTGCCGCCTGCATCCTCGAACACGCGCTGGAAGCCGGCGTTCTGTTCTTGGCCATAGGCAAAGTCGTCTCCAATGGTGGCCATGCGCTTGTAGTTCAGCGTCTTGGCCGCGTAGTCCGCCATCGGATGCGTACACTGCGCCGATGACGAACTGACCCGCATGTACCACGGGTTGGGCTTGCGCTGGGTAATGTCCTCGGCGGCCGCGACGCCGATCCAGGGCACCTGCTTCTCACGCATATAATCGTCGATCGCCAGCAGCTCAAACGCGGCAAGCGGCCCGATGATGGCGGACACGTTGTTGCGTTCCACCAGCTCCTGCGTTTTGGTGCGGGTGTTGGCCGGGGTACCGCCCGTATCGGCCACGAATAGCTGCACGGGGCGGCCGGCGAGCGTGTTGTTCCGCTCCTTCAGGAAAAGCACCATCCCCTGTTCCATTTGGATGCCCCCGGCGGCGAGCGGGCCGGTTTTTACGGTCAAGAACCCCAGGCGGATCGGGTCGGACGCAGGGTTAGCAGATTGGGCGAGTGCGGTGCCGGATGCGATGGCGCCCAGGCCCGCCAAAAGGGTGCCGCGCCGGGTCAGTCCGAGATCGGTGGTATCCATGCCGCGTTTCCCCGTTCTGCCAGCTTTCCGCCAGCCTTCGAATGATCGTCATCCTCCAACCGGAGAGGTGTCAAGCGGCACTGGCTGGAAGGCGTAAACCGCCCTGAGCTCAGGTCTGAGATGCGAGCCGATCAGTTCATCGAGACCATGGGATCGCCGAGTTGCGGAGCTTACGAACGGTTATCGTTGAGGCGACAAGGCGCCCAAAAGCAATAGACGTGACTTGGAATACGCATAGTTTATGTGCATAAGTAAGTTACGAACAGGAGACACCATGACTACAGCAACCATAACCACGCATCCTAAAACCGCTCTGGTTGGTCGGCGGGCTACAAACGTCACGCTTTCCAAGCATCTGCTGCGTGAGGCGCGTGAGCTCAGGATCAATGTATCGCCGGCTTGCGAGAATGGACTGTTGGCCGAGGTGACACAGGCGAAGGCGAAGAGCTGGCTGGCGGAGAACCAAGTGGCTATTGAGGCTTGGAACGACCATGTGGAGCAGAAAGGTCTTCCGCTCGCCGAGTACAGGCAGTTTTAGTTGCCTCGCTTGGACGTCTATCCAATGATCGGGCGGTCAGGGGTGGGGTTTGTGCTTGACGTGCAGGCCAGTCAGCTGAGTTCTCTCAAGACCCGCTCCGTCGTGCCTTTGCTGCCCGAAAAGGAAGCACCGCCGCGCATCAAGGATCTGAACCCTGTGTTCGACATTGATGGCGTACTGCACGTCATGCTCACGCAGGCCATCGCCACCGTTCCGCTCAAAGAACTTGGGCAGGCAGTCGCGTCGTGGGACGATCACTACGACGACGT
>JAYVTX010000244.1:0-6131 GCA_043788425.1 Rhodospirillales bacterium | reverse complement strand
ATAGGCGATGACAGTGTTTCAGAGGCTTTCGACCGGGCCGACCCTGCCCGACCTCATCCGCCGGGAGGCGGATCGCAGGGCGCGTCGCAGCCTGCACATGCTGCCGACAAATATGTGGCTTCGTCCGGCCACCGCCGCAGTGTTCTGGCAACACCGCAGTAATGGCCTCGTGCAGGGAAGTGGTGGTCACGGCGGCAAGGTCGGCCAAACCCGACTGGATCGCGAACTCGGCCACGTCAGGCCACAGGCGGTGCACCTGATGCCCCGATCTTACCCCGCAGGGGCATGTGCGCAGCCAGTTGCTGGATCATCGCGGGCAACTCGGGCAGGCATGCCAGACTCAATCCCCTGGTGCTTCCAACGCCAGGCCGCCATGGCGGCTTGCTTTGCCGGGGCTCCTGGCGTTTTCGCCGTGACCCGGCTGCGGAACTGGTGCGGCCTGCTCAGTCCGGATAGTGTCGGTGTTTCTATCGTGGGCGCTGACCGGCTGACCAGGACCGGCATGCGCCTCTGACGCACCAGTCTGGAAATTCCCCGAACCTAACCGTTCTCTGCGGCTGGCCACAGTATCTCGCCAGCCTTCAAAACGAACGTCTACACCCGCCTCCTGATAGGAATTTCGAGTCATGCGCATTTGCGTTCCAAAAAGCACTCTAATCATTCTGGGTTTGCTCTGTTTGGCTGCCCCGTATTCGAACGCCGGTGCCCCCGCGATAGAGTGCACGATCGCTGGTCCGGAAGACCCGTCGGTCGATGGCGACCTGGACGGCGTCCTGTGGCAGGTTGACGATCCGACGTCCGTGCCGGCCCCCAGCGGCTGCGGTCGCCCTCGCGTGAGCGAGTGCGCCAGACCCGCCTCGTGCGAGGTCCGCATCACGCAATCGAGGGGCCGGGCTGGTCCTCAGTTTCCCGATGACAAGGAGAAGGCGCATGATTGAGCGGGGCGCTGTAGTTGCGCTTGTCGGCTTCTTCCTAGCGATGCCCGCTGCCGCCCAGACAGCCCGCCAGGAGGACAGGCTGCCTAGCGGCACGCCTGATGCCGGACCGGGCAGCAGCCCGGCCGCTCAGACCGCCCCAGGCCCGAGCGAGAAGACCGAACCCGGTGCCGCCGAGAGCCGCCAGGCCACCCCGGGCGGCGGTGCCACCAACTCCAGCGAGGATGCGACAGAGCTGCCGTTCGCCACCCACTTGCTAAGTAACCCCGGCGGCCTGCGCACTAAGCTCGCGGGCTACGGCGTCTCGCTCGGGCTGACGGAGCAGAGCGAGGTGCTGGGCAACGTCACCGGCGGCGTCCGCCGCGGCGCGGTGTATGAAGGCGTGACCTCACTCGGCCTTGGGATCGACACGCAGAAAGCGTTCGGCCTGCTCGGTGGCACCTTCAACGTAACGGCGTATCATTACCACGGGCGCGGGTTGACGACCAACAACGTGCCAACCCTTGCAGCCCTGACGGGCGTAGAGCAGACGGTCCGAGGGCTTAAGCTGTTCGAGCTGTGGTATGAGCAGGTGCTGCTGGACAAGCGGCTTGCGATCCGGGTCGGCCAGCAGAGCGCTGATCAGGAGTTCATCGTGACCCAATATGGCGGGTTGTTCCTCAACTCCGGCTATGGTTTCCCGACCCTGGCGGCGAGCGACCTACCATCGGGGGGTCCGGCCTACCCGCTCGCGACGCCCGCTGTGCGCGTGAAAGTCATACCAAACGAGAGCCTGACACTCCTGGTAGGAGTGTTCAACGGCAACCCGGCCGGCCGCGGCTTGGGCGACCCGCAACGGCGAGACCGGAGCGGGACGGCGTTCCGCTTGAACGACGGGACGTTTGCCATTGCGGAAGTGCAGTACGGCATCAACCAGGGAGATAACGCACCGGGCTTACCGGGAACCTATAAGGTCGGGGTCTGGTACGACTCGCTACCCTTTTCCGACCTCCGGGTTAGCACCACCGGCCAGTCGCTAGCCGATCCCGCGAACACGGCCAGCGCCCGAAACCGGCGCAATAACTACAGCGTCTATGCCGTGGCAGACCAGTTCGTCTGGAAGAAGCCCGGCACCACAGACGGTGGAATGGGCGTGTTCGCGCGCGTCATGGGAGCACCTCCCGACCGCAACCTAATCGACCTGTTCGTGCAGGGCGGCATCACCTTAAAGGCGCCTCTCGCGGGTCGGGAGAACGACACGGTCGGCATCGCCGCGAGCTGGGCGCACATCGGCCGGAACGCCTCGAAGCTCGATCACGACACGATCGGATTTACCAGACAGGTTATCCCGTTGCGACGGAGCGAAACACAGCTTGAACTTAGCTATCAAGCCCAGTTGGCTCCGTGGTTTCAGCTTCAGCCGGATCTCCAATATGTGTTTAACCCAGGAGGCGGCCTGCTGAATGTGAGAAATGGCCGCCGTGTCGGCGACGCGATGGTGCTGGACCTGCGGACAACCATAACTTTCTAAGCAGGGATTAAGCGATCGGCATGATCGCAGCCGTCGCCCTTGTCGAGCTAGCGGGCTACGATGTCTTGCGGCTGTGAGGCATGCACATAATGCAGAGCGGGATCGAACGCGCCTTCGGCTCTGACCTACGGCGGATAATCGCGCGGACGCCGCATAGTCGGATTGCAGCAGTCAATTCTTCCCATCTCGAGCCCGGGCGCGGTACAGCACTACTGCGTTCGGCTCAGCCTGATGCTGGCGATTGAAACCCCAAAGGTTCATGTCCCTGCCGCGGCCGGAAGCTAAACCCGATGCTGGACCCGATCGCTTGCCGGAGAAGCGACCGCCCAGCGGTCAAATTACAAAACCCAGCGATGCTACGAAGCTCTAGACCGTTACAACCAAACGAATTAAAACTTAGGACTCAGTCGCCCCAGCCTACAGCCTTTAGAGATAACGCACCGTTCCAGTTACGAACCGACAAGGTCGTCCGCGTAAGACCGGTTTGTATGGGCTTTTCACCTGCCGACAAACTACCCAGAGAAAGTCCGCCGTTAATCGACTGGAGCAGCGGTAGGAACTGGGTGCAAACCTCCTCTGGGGCTTGAGCAACGGCAATTGCTCGAAGAGGTGGGTTGTTCAGCCGGAGGCGGATGGGCCATTATAGCCTGAGTTTACCCGGAGACGACCGTGCAGCGCCGTGACATCAACGCGCTAAATGCCCTCGCACGCGCCGGCGCCTACAGTCAGGCCGTCGAGGTGACAGGTGGCACCCGGACGCTTTGGATCAGCGGCCAGGTCGGCGTCGCAATCGACGGATCGGTGCCACCGGACGTCTTGGCGCAGGCCAGGCTGGCCTGGGCCAATGTAATCGCCCAGTTGCAGTTCGCTGGCATGGGCGTCGATAACATTGTAAGATTGGCAGCAATCGTGTCCACTGCTGCGGATATCCCCGCGGCTCGGACGGCACGATCCGAGGTGCTTGGCGAGTGTCGGCCGGCGAGCACGGTGATCGTGGGCGGTCTGGCGGATCCGGCTTGGAAGGTCGAGATCGAAGCGGTGGCGATTGAGTGACGGCCATTGGCTTTCAACCGGTAAAATAAACTGAGGAGCACGGGCATCTCAACTAACGCGTCCCCAGCAGGCCTTTGATGCTGACCTGTTCAACGATCCTCGCGAGCATAGGTGTCAGCCTCGTCTGCATGGCGTCGGCTGCTGCTCAGCCAGTTGCCCCCCTTACTGCACCGGCCAGCCCGCCGGCTGCGAACAAGGGTGGCTACACCCTGTTCGACCCGACCCCCGATGCCGCGCTGCGCACCTTCAGCCCGGACCGGCCGACCAAGAGCAACGGGCCGGTCACCGTTGATGCCGGCCGGTTTCAGTATGAGACCGATCTGGTCAGCTACCTCCATTCGAACGTCGGGGGCGTTTCCACGCGCACCTATGTCACTCTTGATCCTACCCTGAAAATCGGACTAACCCGGCGCGTCGACCTGGAGCTGCAGTTCAACGGCTACACCAGGACGCGGGTGTCTGATCCAGGCGCCCGGTCCACGCTGTCGCGGGCCGAAGGTGGGGGAGACCTCGTCGTGCGCACCAAGGTCAATCTGTTCGGCAATGATGGCGGCGCGGTCGCCATGGCGCTGCTTCCTTACGTGAAGTTGCCCACCGCTGCCCGCACTCTGGGGAACAACCAGGTCGAAGGCGGACTGATCGTTCCACTTTCAGTGACGCTGCCCGCCGGCTTCGCGCTCACGGTAATGCCGGAAATTGACGTGCTGAAAAATAATAACAACCGCGGGAAGCACGTCAACTTTACCGGTGTCGTCAGCCTTGGTTACAGCATCAACAAGCAATGGACGGCGTTTGCCGAGCTGTATTCAGCCGTCGGTACTGATGCTCACACGCCGCCGGTCTACACGGCCGACGCGGCGGTGGCCTACTTGCTGACAGAAACCATCCAAATTGATGCTGGCGTGAACGTCGGGCTGAACCGCAACGCGCCGAACCTGCAATTCTACACCGGCATCTCGCAGCGGTTTTGAGCGCGATCGCCAGCGTGCTACATGGAGTTGCAAGGCAGGCACGGTAGCCCCCGGACCAAAGCTTCACTTGGCTTCAGTTCGAAACAGAGCGAAGCGTGTGCTGGCCCCGCACAGGGTCTCGCCTCGGTAGCGGCGCCCGAATGGTCCAGGTGCGGCACCGGAGCACCTAAAGTGCCAAAGCTCACCTTGTCCGACGCCGCGCGCGCTGTTCTGACCGCCGCCTGCGAGCATCCCGAGCGGCTCGCTCAGCTTTCTGCCCACCTGCCCGCCGCGGCACATCGGGCTGTGATCCGATCGCTGCTCAAGGCAGGGCTGCTCGAGGAAGTCGAGGCTGCGGGCGGTCAACCGGCCTTGCGGGTCACAGACGCTGGCCTTCTGACCACCGGCACCGTTCTGGCGCTATCGGGCGTGGATGCGCCGAGACAGACCGATGCTCTCCCGTTAGCACCGACACAGCCCAGTTGGCGCGAGACCGTCCGCCGCTCAGCCGAGGCCGTCACAGCCGCCTGGGACGACAAACTCGCCAACACACACCCTGCCCTCGCCAGCGCCGTTGCCTCGCTCCACAAAGCTCTGACCAGTCAGCGGTCGACACGCGCCGCATCGGGTGGTTCTCGTCCGCCCCGTCCTGGTACCAAGCGTGCCCAGATTCTGGACCTTCTACAGCGTCCTGAGGGCACCACCGTTGCCCAGATATGCGACGCGACCGGCTGGGCGCGACACACCGTGCATGGCTTCTTCGCGGGCCTGAAGAAGGCGGGTACGCCGGTCGAGGTTCTAGAGCGCGTGCGCCAGGTCGGTCCCGGCAAGCAGGGTGCGGCGGGCAGCTACTCTGTGTATCGCACGGCGGAGGCCGGCTAATGCGCACCCAGCTTGGCACCCAGCGCTACGCGGTCGGGCTCTACCGGGTGTCGACCGCCGAGCAGGGCCAGAGTGGGCTTGGGCTCGAAACGCAGCAGGCGAGCGTGCGGGCGTTTGCCGCGGCCCAGGGATGGACGCTGGTGGCCGAGTTTTCGGACGTGGCCAGCGGCAAGGATGACCACCGGCCCGGGTTCCAGGCGGCACTGGCGCGCTGCCAGCAGCTTGGGGCGGTGTTGGCCGCAGCACGGCTTGATCGGATCACCCGGCGCGCCCACACGCTGTCGCAGCTGTTGGAGGACGGGTACTCGGTCCGGGCCGCCGACATGCCCGGCGCCGACACTCTGATGATGCGGGTTTACGCCGCCATGGCCCAGAAAGAACGGGAGTTGATCAGCGAGCGTACACGGGCGGCGCTGTCGGCCGCCAAGGCGCGTGGGGCAGTGCTCGGCGGCGATCGAGGGTACCGGCCCTCAGCGCCGCCCCGTGCGGCTGCTGCGGCCACGTCTCGGGCCGAGAGGGCCGACCAGACAGCGCATCGGCTCTGGTTCGAGGTCGAGCGGCTTCGGGGCGAAGGCGTAACCACGATGGTTGGGTTGGCGCGGGCACTCACCGAACGGGGCGTACCGTCGCCACGTGGTGGCGCAACTTGGACGCACACGACCGTCGCAAGATTGCCAGTGAGAGCTGACGCCTGAGAACCTTTGAGGTTGCCCCGTTTTCGTGGACAGTTTGCAGGCTTGCGGGTTAGGCCGAAACCATGGCCGCTTCCCGTATCGCTTCGTAGGCCATCGGCGACCGGTA
>JAYVTX010000243.1:0-2706 GCA_043788425.1 Rhodospirillales bacterium | reverse complement strand
GACGGCGCCTACACGGGCGACGTGAGCGTGGCGATGCTGGCCGAGGCGGGAGCGACAGCGGTGATCGTCGGCCATTCCGAACGGCGGGGGGCTTATGCCGAGGCCGATATTACGGTGCGGCGCAAGGCGGAGGCGGTGATCGCCGCCGGGCTACTGCCCATCGTATGTGTAGGCGAAACGGCGGAGCAGCGGCGGGCCGGTATGCAAAAGCCGGTGATCGGCGCGCAGTTGGATGGCAGCCTACCGCCGGGCTTTGCGGGCGTGGTGGCGTATGAGCCGGTTTGGGCGATCGGCACGGGGCTGGTACCATCATTACAGGACGTGGCGGCAATGCACGGCTTCATTCGGGCGCGGGTCGGGCCGGGGGTGCGGATCCTGTATGGCGGGTCCGTGAAGGCCGATAATGCGGCCGGACTGCTGCACGTGGCGGACGTGGGCGGCGCGCTGGTGGGCGGTGCCAGTTTGGACGCGGCCGGGTTTTTGGCCATTGCGCGCGCGGCCGGCTAGCGCTGAACTGGTTGGGAGTGCTCGAAGCCGTTGCCCATACGGCGGGGTCCGGCTAGACACCGGACATGATCTACGCGCTGCTGATTGTCCACCTATTCGTCACCCTGGCACTGATTGGCGTCGTGCTCATCCAGCGTAGTGAGGGCGGGGGCCTCGGCATCGGGACGTCCCAGGGTATGGGCGGCTTTATGTCCGGGCGGGGTACGACCAATCTGCTGACGCGGACGACAGCGATCCTGGGCACGATCTTCTTTGCGCTGTCACTGACGTTGGCGTTGCTCAACCGTGGATCCGTGGGCGGCAGATCCATTCTGGATACACCCGCAGCCAGTGCACCCGCCCCCGCCGCCCCCAGCGGCCCGGCGGTTCCGACCAACTGACGCACCCATGACCCGGTACGTGTTCATCACCGGCGGCGTCGTATCCTCGTTGGGGAAGGGTATCGCGTCGGCGGCGCTGGGCACGTTGCTGCAGGCACGCGGGTACAAGGTACGGCTTAAAAAGCTGGACCCGTATTTGAACGTCGATCCGGGGACGATGAGCCCGTACCAGCATGGTGAGGTTTTTGTAACGGACGATGGCGCAGAAACCGACCTCGATCTGGGTCATTACGAACGGTTTACGGGCGTCCACGGCCGTCAGTCGGACAATGCGACAACGGGGCGTATCTATAGTGAGGTGATCGCCAAAGAGCGGCGGGGCGATTACCTAGGGGCCACCGTACAGGTTATCCCGCACATTACGGACGCCATCAAGGAAGCGATCACCCGCGATACAGACGGGCTTGATTTCGCGCTGATCGAGATCGGCGGGACGGTTGGCGATATCGAAAGCCTGCCGTTTCTGGAGGCCATACGCCAGCTGGGTAACGAGTTGGGGTCCAGCCACACGATGGTCGTACACCTGACGCTGGTGCCGTACATTCCCAGTGCCGGTGAGCTGAAAACCAAGCCCACCCAGCATTCGGTGAAGGAACTGCTTAACGTCGGCATCCAGCCGCAAATGCTGCTGTGCCGCTGCGACCGGCAAATCCCGGAAACCGAGCGGCGCAAGATCGCCAGCTTCTGCAACGTGCGCCAATCGGCGGTGATCGCGGCGCTGGACGTCGATACGATCTACGCCGTGCCAATCAGCTACCATGCCGAAGGAATGGACCGCGAAGTTCTCCGCCACTTTACCCTACCGTTTGAGACGGCACCCGATCTGTCACCCTGGCAGCGGATCGTCGACACCGTGCGGGCACCGGATGGCATCGTACGGATCGCGGTGGTGGGTAAGTACACCAGCCTGCTGGACAGCTACAAAAGCCTGGCCGAGGCGCTGGCCCATGGCGGTATCTCCAACCGGGTGCAGGTGCAGCTGGATTGGGTCGATAGCCAAGTGTTCGAAACGCCCGACGCAGTGGTGCGGCTGGAGGGGGTGCATGGCATTCTGGTCCCCGGCGGGTTCGGCGCACGGGGCACACCGGGCATGATCGCCGCGGTACAGTTCGCGCGCGTGCGGCGGATCCCGTTCTTCGGCATTTGTTTCGGCATGCAGATGGCCGTGATCGAGGCCGCGCGGAACCTGGCGGGCCTGCCGGATGCAAGCAGTACGGAGTTCGGGCCGTGTAGCGAGCCGGTCGTGGGCCTGCTGACGGAATGGGCGCGCGGCAATGAGGTCGAGCGGCGGGAGCAGGGCGGCGATTTGGGCGGCACCATGCGGCTGGGTGCGTACCCGGCGGCGTTGGACCCGCATTCCCTGATTGCCGCCGAATACGGATCGTCCCTGATCCATGAACGCCACCGGCACCGGTTCGAGGTAAACATCACCTATCGCGAACGGCTGGAAGCGCACGGCCTACGGTTCAGCGGCATGTCGCCCGACGGTATCCTGCCGGAGACGATCGAATACCCCGGGCACCCGTGGTTTATCGGCGTGCAATACCACCCGGAGCTGAAATCCAAGCCGCTCGACCCGCACCCGTTATTCAAGGGTTTTATAGCGGCGGCCGTGAAGCAGTCCCGCCTTGTTTGAGCATCACATCGTCCGCGTGCGCGATGTGCAGGTCGGTAACGAACTGCCATTCGTGCTGATCGCCGGTCCCTGCCAGATCGAGAGTGAGGCCCATGCGTTTGAGATGGCGGACGCATTGCGGGCGATGGCCCAAGCCGCAGGCGTGGGCCTGATCTACAAGTCCAGCTTCGATAAGGCGAACCG
>JAYVTX010000242.1:0-8044 GCA_043788425.1 Rhodospirillales bacterium | reverse complement strand
TACACTGCCGACGAGATCGATGCAGCATGCGTGGCGGTGGTGGCGGCCAATGGTCTGACCGATGCCTATGTGCGTCCGCTGGCGTGGCGGGGGACGGAGCAGCTATCGGTCAGTGCGCAGCAGACGCGGATCCATCTGGCGATCGCGACATGGCCGTGGCCGAACCTGTTCGGCGCCGACCGGATGAAGGGTGTGCGGCTGGGGATGGCGCCGTGGAAGCGCCCCCATCCCGAGACTGCGCCGACGGCGAGCAAGGCGGCCGGGCTGTATATGATTGGGACGCTTAGCAAGCATCATGCCGAGGCGGCTGGCTTCGATGACGCGCTGATGCTGGACTGGCGTGGCCAGGTGAGCGAGGCGACGGGGGCGAACATCTTCTTCGCGATCGATGGGGCGCTGCATACGCCGACGCCGGACTGCTTTTTAGATGGGATTACCCGGCGGACGGTGATGGCGCTGGCGCGGCAGCATCAGATTCAGGTGGTCGAGCGACCGATGGCGCTGGAGGAGATTACGGGGGCGAGCGAGGTGTTCCTGGCGGGGACGGCGGCTGAGGTCACGCCGGTTCGGGAGATCGATGGGCGGCATTACACGCCGGGTCCGATCACGGAGGCGTTGCTGAAATCCTATGATGCGCTGGTGCGGATGGGCCCGGCGGAGGTGGAGCGCCGCACTCCGTTGGCAGTTCCGCTGGCGGCGTAGAGCGGGGGAAGTAGGAGCAGCCAGGCGATGCGGGCCTGGTAGCGGTCGTGTGGGGCGGAGAGTGCGCCGGTGCTGGCAGCGTTGGCGATCAGGGCCACGAGGATTGTGCCAGCGAGAAGCCGCCAACGCTGGCGCGTGAGCAGGGCCAGCGTTGCGGCGAGGCCGATGCCGAGTAGGGCCAGATGAAGGGCGTAGGGGGGTGGCGTGAGCTGCCCCTGCGCCTGCCGGCTGTTACGGAAGCGGTTTAGTTCGGCGGCTGGAAAGTAGAGGGCTAGTTTCGGCACGACGGCGTCGTCCAGGTGGTCGGGGACGAGAGTGTCACCGACGCGGACGAGGCGGAGTTGGGCCAGGGTGTTGGCGGCGGCGGCGGCGAGGACTTGGCCGGGGTAGGCGGCGATGATGGCGGGGACGAGGCGGGCGGCCTCTGGCGCCAGGGCGACGGGGCCGAAATCGTCGCCCCAGATCGCACGGTCCCAGAGGGGGCCATAGGGTTCCCAGAGGAATTCGTCGCTGTTGGTCGCGAGGCGGCCGGACCATGCGCAGAGCTTTAGGTGGGCGGCGGGGCAGACGCTGTCGATGTACCAGCGGCCGGGGCCGTCGCCGATGAGGCGGGCGAGGGCGAAGACGCTGCCGTTCGGGGAGAGGGTGGCGCGGCCGTAGCCGACGATGTTGGTGGTGAGCAGCAGTAGGATCGCGCCCACGAGAGCCAGGGCGGGACGCCAGGGCCAGCGCCGAGCGAGCAGGCCGAGTGTGGCGATGACGGCGGCGGCCAGGATTAGGTGCGAGAGGTGAGACGCGATGGCGATTGCGCCGAGTATTGCCCAGCCACGGGATGCGCCGGTGGCGAGCAGGACCAGGCACAGAACCGTTATGGGTGTGAAGAAGTCCGGCATTAGGAGTGATGTGAACCAGGGTGCGGCCGACCCGGCGGCCAACACGGCGCAGCGCACGACATGCCATCGGGGAACACCGAAACGTTGGCCGACCGTGTAGAGTATGCCTGACATCAGCACTGCCTGGCCGATGACGGAGGCCCATAGGGTGGTGCGCCAATGAAATAGGTGCAGGAACGGGCCGTAGATCCAGGGTTTGTCCCAACCCATCGTGGGTTCGAGCGACATTTCGATGAGGCCGCCCGTGTCGCTGAACAGGATTGGGTAGCCGTTCCAGAGTGCGGGCCAGAGGAGGAAGGCGGCACCGATCGAGATTTGGAGCGCAGCCTTTGCCGGGTTCACGACCACCGGGCGGCTGCGGCGTCGTCGTCCGGTTGGGCGTCGACCCAGCGGGAGGTGCCGTCGGCGGCGTGTTCCTGTTTCCAGAACGGGGCGCGGGTTTTGAGCCAGTCGATGAGGAAGGCGGTAGCGTCGAGAGCGGGCTGGCGGTGGGCGCTGGCGGTCAGGACTAGGACGATGGGCTCGCCAAGGGCCAGGCGACCGTGGCGGTGGATGATTGTGCAGCCGAGGAGGGCGAAGCGGGTGATGGCCTGGGTGGCGATGGTGTGTAGGGCGCGTTCGGTCATGCCCGGGTATTGTTCGAGGGTCAGGGCGGTGAGTTTTTCCGGTGTGTCGCGGACCAGGCCGATGAAGCATCCGATCCCGCCGATATCGTGGTGGCCATGGGTGAGGGCGGCCAGCGACGCGCCCACGTCGAAGGGGGCGGTTTGGACGTGAATTGTGGGCTCAGCCACCGGTGACGGGGGGGAAGAAGGCGACTTCATCTTGGTCAGTCAGGGTGGTTTCGGGGGTGGCGAAGGTTTGGTTGACGGCGGCGCGGATGGGTGCGGCGGGGTCGAAGGTGTGGGCGCCGGCCGGGTTGCGGGCGCGAAGCCAGGCGATGAGTTGGGCCACGGTGGCGACGGTAGGTGGGAGGGGCAGAGTTTCCTCGGCATGGCCCATACGTTCACGAAGCCAGGCGAAGTAGAGAACCGTCAACGGGGGGTTGGCACGGTTTGTACGCTACCATCTGGGCTGATGATGGTGCTGGTTCCGTTGCCGTTTGGGACCATGATTGCGCCGGGTCCACGGGGGGTAGTGAGCTGCCGGTAGCCCTTGGTCCCGCCTGCGTCGACTGCGGGTCCGTTGGGAGTGTTGACGATCCCGCCGGTCTGATTGGGGCCTGGGCCTGGTGCCGAGGAAAACGGTGGTGGTTGGACGCCGATCTGGGGAAGGCGGTCGAGGCCGGGCGATTTGATGCCGGGCGGGGTGCTACTGCCGCGTGTGCCGGCCTGCGGCCGGGGCTGGCGGCCGGCGGGTAGGCCGGGGATGGCACCCGGTACGGTGGTGGGGGGGAAGCCCCGGCTGGCCTCGGTATTCTGTTGGCGGCCGATGCCGGCCAGGGTGGGTTCGGGACCCTGGCGGGCGGGCCAGACATTGCCGGGTTCGGGGCCGAGGGGTTCGATTTCGGTAGGGTGGCCGAGGGCGCGGCGGACGTTTTCACTGTCGGCCATGGGCAGGGTTGGGATGGTACCTGGGGGCGTGAAGGTGTGATCTAGAAACTCGCCGAAGCCAGTGCAGCCTGTCAGGCCTGCCAAGAGGACCAGGGTTGCGGGTCGGCGCATTAAATAGATGGCTCCTGGGGTGGTGGCGTCGCCGGAATGCGAACTTTGCCTGTAGCGGGTCATTTGCTCAAGCCTGTGTGGGCGCCGGGGGCCGGGTTGGTGGTGGGGGGTGCGGTGCTGTGGCGCAGGCCGGTGAGCAAGTAGTCCCATCCAGTCCAGAGGGTGAGGGCGGCGGCGGCCCACAACATGGTTTCGCCGATGATGGCGACGGGGATCCAGCTGAGGCCGAGCAAAGCGGCCGTGTCGTCACCGGCGAGTAAGGTGCCGAGTGCGCCCATTTGTGCACCGGTTTTCCATTTGGCGAGCTGGGTGACGGGTAGGCCGACGCGGTGCCCGGCGAGGTGTTCGCGCAGGCCGCTCACGAGGATTTCGCGAAGTAGGATGACGATGGCGGGATACAGCCCCCATGCGCTGAGCCGGTCCTGGCCGGCGAGGAGCATGAGGGTTGCGCCGACGAGGAGTTTGTCGGCGATCGGGTCGAGCATGCGGCCGAGTTCGCTGATTTGGCGGCGGGTGCGGGCGAGGTGTCCGTCGAAGTAATCGGTGATGGCGGCGGCGCTGAAGAAGACGCATGCGAGGAGGTCGCCGGCCGGGGTGCGCCAGGCGACGAGTGCCACGATTACCGGGATGGCACCGATGCGGCATAGGGTGAGTATGTTGGGCAAGTCGGTTAGCATTGGCCCCGTATAGCGGAGTTTGGCAGAGTGGTCAGCCTGGGTGATCAGCCTGAATGATCAGCCTGAATGATCAGCCTGGGGTCGTCTGTTAGCGGAGGGTGGCGATGCGGGTTTGGCTGTTTCTGTTGTTGGCGTGGCCGGCGCTTGGGTTGCAGGCGTTTGCGCAGCCGGTGCTGGATGTGAAGGCGGTGCCGAGGCTGTCCGAGGCGGGGCGGGTGGATTACGCGCGGTTTTTGGGGACCAACCTGCCGCGGGCGTTTGCGGTGGGCGGGGTAAGCGCCTTTGGCTGGTTTGGTGGAAAGGGAACGGCGGAGGTCGTGCAAAAGGCGGCGCTGGACGGGTGTGCGGCGCAGGGGGCGACGGATTGCCGGTTATATGCGACGGACCTTACGGTTGTGGGGCAGCCCCCGTTACCGGGGCCGCCACCGGCGATCGTTTCAACTTGGAACTACAGCGTTGAACCGGATGCGCGATATTTTTGGCATGGGCCGGCGGCGGCGGCGGGGGTTTATGTGTGGGCGCATGGGTCCGGTGCGCCGCATGGCACGCAGCCGCAGCCGCATGTGCGGGCATTCAACAATGCTGGGTATGACGTGATTCGGTTTGATCGGGAGGCGAATGCGGATGAGCGGGTCCGGGCTGGGGGGTGGCTGGCCGACGCGCTTCGCGATTTGCGGGGGCGTGGGTATCGGCGGGTCGTTGTGGGCGGGCAGTCTCGGGGTGCTTGGAACGGGTTGATGATGCTTGGGACGGCTAGTCTGGCGGATGTGGTGATTGCGGTATCGCCGGCGGCGCATGGGTCTGGCGGTAGTACTAATCTATCGGCGCAATTCGATGATTTACGGGCGCTGGTGGCGGATGCGCGGCCGTCGCGGACCCGGGTTGCGTTCGTGCAATTCGCTCGCGACGCGTTTGCTGGGGATCCGGTGGGGCGTCGGGCGTTGATCGACCGGTTGCGGCCGTCCGTCGGCGGGTTACTGGTGATTGATCAGCCGCCGGGCATTGAGGGGCATGGTGGCGGCAACACCGCCCTGTTTGGGGAGCAGTTTGGGGCCTGTTTGCTGCGATTCGCGGAGGGTGGGCCGGATCATTGCTGAACCCGGCTGGGCGCGTATGGTGGTGTTATGAAGCAGCGCGCGGTGGTCGTGATGGGCGTTTCTGGATCGGGCAAGAGCACGGTTGGGGCGCTGCTGGCGACGGCGATCGGGGCGATGTTTGCAGATGGGGACGATTTTCACCCTCCGGCCAATGTGGCGAAGATGCGGGCGGGGACCGCGCTGGACGATGCGGACCGTGCGCCGTGGTTAGCGGCCATTGCAGCCTGGATCGATGGGCGGACGGTGGATGCGCGGGGGGTGGTTGCATGTTCGGCGCTGCGGCGTTCGTACCGCGATGTCTTGATCGGGCGCCGGACGGGCGTGGCGTTGGTGTATCTGGACGGGAACCATGCGTTGATTGCCGCGCGGCAGGCTGCGCGGCCGGGGCATTATATGCCTGCGAGTTTGCTGGCCAGTCAGTTTGCGACTTTGGAGGCTCCTGTGCCGGAGGAGCATGCGTTTGTGGTTGGGATTGAGCGTCCGGTGGCGGCGATTGTGGCTGATATTGTGGGGCGGTTGTGACGCTGCAGGACCAGCTAAAGGCGGAGGCGGCGGAGGCTGCGGTGGCTGAGGTTGCCGAGGGGATGGTGCTGGGGTTGGGGACGGGTAGCACGGCGGCGCTGGCGGTGGCGGCATTGGGGCGGCGGGTGGCGGCGGGGCTGCGGGTGGTGGGTATTCCCACGTCGGAAGCGACGGCGGCGCAGGCCCGGGCGTTAGGCATTTCGTTGACTAGTTTGGCGGAGCATCCGTCGATCGACCTTACCATCGATGGTGCGGATGCGGTGCACACGGGGACGCTTGACTTGATCAAGGGGTTGGGCGGGGCGTTGCTGCGGGAGAAGATCGTTGCACGGGCCAGCCGGCGCATGGTTGTGGTCGTGGACGGCAGCAAGCTGGTGAGCGGGTTGGCTGGGCCGCTGCCGGTAGAGGTGGCGATTTTTGGGTGGCAGGCGACGCGGGCGCTGGTGGATGCGGTATTGCCGGGTGCGGTGCTACGGGCGCCGGGCGATGTGCCGTTTGTGACCGATAACGGCAATTACATCCTAGATTGCCCTGGGGCGATCCCGGACCCGGCGGCGCTGGCCGGGCAGTTGAAGGCCATTACGGGCGTGGTGGACCATGGGCTGTTTATCGGTTTGGCCAGCCGCATTATCGCCGCGACGGAACGTGGCGTGCAGATTCTGGAGCGTCCATGAGCAAACCCCATACGCCTGCGACCCCTGCGGCCCCGGTTGCGCCTGACGACGTGACGCCCGGCCCAGTGACGTTGGGCATCGATATTGGCGGGACGAATTTAAAGGCTGGGCTGCTGGATGCGGAGGGGAAGATGCTTGGCGAGCGGGTGCATGTGCCGACACCGCACCTGGCCCGTCCGTCGGCGGTTGTGGACCTGCTGGTGACGCTGGTGCGGCCGCTGGGGTCGTTTCAGCGCGTGTCGGTCGGGTTTCCGGGTGTGGTGCGGCAGGGGGTGGTGAAAACTGCACCGAACCTGGGGACGGAGGAGTGGGCGGGATTTCCGCTGGCACCGGCGCTGTCGGGGAAGCTTGGCGTGCCGGTGCGGATGCTGAATGACGCTGTTGTCCAGGGTCTGGGGGTGATTAGCGGCCATGGGCTGGAGTGCGTGATCACGTTGGGAACGGGGTTTGGGTTTGCGCTGTACCAGGACGGGCGGCTGGCCCCGCATTTGGAGATGGGCCAGCATATTGCGCGGAAGGACCTGACGTATGATCACTACGTGGGCGACGCAGTGCTGCATTCGATTGGTAAAAAGCGGTGGCGGCGGCGGGTGGAGCGGGCGATTGCCGGGCTGCGCGTACTGACGAATTTCGATGTTTTGTATGTCGGTGGGGGGAATGCTCGATTTATCGAGGCGACTTTGCCCGCCGATATCCATTTGGTCAGTAATGATGCGGGGATCACGGGTGGCGTGAAGCTGTGGGCGCCGTCGCTGGATGATGCGTTTGCCGGTGCGGCGAGCGATGAGGGTGCGGACCGGCCCGTGTGATGACTGCGGCGACGCTGATTTTGGTACGGCATGCGTCGCATGGGTTGCTGGGGCGGGTGTTGGCGGGGCGGATGGCTGGGGTGGGGTTGAGCGAGGCGGGGCGGGCGGAGGCGGTGGCGCTGGCGGGCGCGTTGGCGGGGCTGCCGGTGCGGGCGGTTTGGAGCAGTCCGATGCAGCGGGCGGTGGAGACGGCGGGGCCGATTGCGGCGGTGCATGGGTTGGTACCGGTGGTGGAGCCGGGGTTGGATGAGGTGGATTTTGGGGAGTGGACCGGGCTTGGGTTTGATACGCTAGGCGGGGCGGCGTGGGAGGCTTGGAACCGGGAGCGGGGGATGGCGGCGGTGCCGGGTGGGGAGACGATGTTGGCGGTGCAGGCGCGGGCGGTGGCTGTGATGCGGCGGGCTGCTGCCGGTGGGGGAGTGGTGGTGTTGGTCAGCCATCAGGATGTGCTGAAGGCAATGTTGGCGCATGTGTTGGGGATGCCGCTGGATTTGCTGCATCGGATGGAGGTTGCTCCGGCGTCGCGGAGTTTGGTGCGGATGGGGGTCGGGTGGGCCTGTGTGGATGGGGTTAACAGCCGTTGTCAAACGGAAGGCTAACCAAACGAGAGACACGACGGGAATTTTTATATTACGGTTCTAACCGCTAGCGGGCGGCTTACTTGGGCCAGGCGTGCTCTGCAACAATGCTGAAGATCAATCGTCCGGATCCTCGTTTGTGGATTTGAAATGCTCCGACAAGTGGCTCAATCTCTCGAAGCCGCCGCTGCAAAACATGGTATGTAACGGGCATTCCGATTACCTTGGTTAGGATCGCTCGGCGCAATGCGACCTGCTTTTATAGCATCAGAGATGACCGAAGAGACAACCTGATAGTCTGCATCTCGTAGTAAAAAACGTTCCCGTAAGGATGCATTGCTCATAAAGTCTTGTTTCAGATAACGAATAACACAGTGAAAGAAGCACGCTCGGCGTCTTTCTAATTTGGACATTTCCGAGAACGAACG
>JAYVTX010000241.1:0-8353 GCA_043788425.1 Rhodospirillales bacterium | reverse complement strand
CCCACTGTCGATCTAGGCCAGCGCGGCGGCCAGTTCACAATCCTGCAGGTGGGCGGGTCGGGGTATATCGACCTGGCCGCGCCCGGGCAGACTGTCCTGGCGCTGCGGGCAGTGGCTGGGCAGGTTGTCGGTGCCGACACGCTGCGGCTGCCGCCCGATCAGCGGCTATATGCCGGTGGGGGCGGCACCGTGCGCGGCTATCGCTACCAATCGATCGGCCCCCGCTTTGCCAGCGGGCGTTCCGTGGGTGGTACGTCGCTGCTGGCCGCCACGGTCGAATTGCGGCAGCGGATCGGCGATTTCGGGGTGGCCGCGTTCGTCGACGCCGGGCGGGTGGGCGGCACGGGTGGGGTTAATACGGGCGGGGCCAGCATGAGCCAGCAGGGTGGGATAAAAGCCGGCGCAGGCGTTGGGGCCCGCTACTACACCTCGATCGGCCCCATCCGCGTCGATCTTGCCGTGCCGCTGAACAAGCAACGTGGCGACGATGCGTTCGAGCTGTATATCGGCATCGGGCAGGCCTTCTGATGCGCTGGGCCCGCCGCATCGCCGTTACTATTTTGGTGGTGCCCTTGGTGACGCCGGCGCTGCTGCTGCTTGCGCTCAACATCGGGCCAGGTCGGCTGGCGATGGAATTGGCGGTCAACCGGCTGACCCGCGCCGAGGTGTCGGGTCTGTCCGGCCGGTTCCCGGAACACATGCGGTTGGCGCACCTGGCGCTTGTGGATGGGCAGGGGCCCTGGCTGACCGCGGATGACATCGCCCTCGACTGGTCCCCAACCCGGTTGCTGCGGCGCTGGGCCAGCGTGCAATCCCTGTCGGCCGGATCGGTCACCGTGTTACGTCCGCCCGCCAGCCCAGACGCACCCCCCGCCAGCCCCGGCCCGGCGACCCTGCCAGTGCGTATCCAGATCGAGGCGCTAAGCATCGGCACGCTGAAGGTTGGCCCCGCTGTCGCCGGGGTTGCTACGAACCTTTCGGTCGCGGGCCGGGTCGACCTGACCAGCCTGACGGCGGGCTCGGGCGCAGTGACGCTGACGGGCATCGACCGCCCGGGGCGTTACGCGCTGACCCTGGCCGCCGGCCCTACACTCACGGCCACGCTGTCGGTGTCCGAGCCTGCGGGCGGGTTGCTGGGGCAGTTGGCCAGCCTGCCTGCCGCGCCACTGGGTATTGAGGCGTCGTTGAACGGACCGCCGGACGCTGCCGCTCTGGTCCTGGATGCGACGGCCGGGTCGTTGACTGCCCATGCGGCGGGCACGATCGATCTGCCGGGTCAGCGGGTTGACGGGACCGTTCGGGTCGCAACCCCCCCGATGGCAATGGCTGGTGTGGGTTGGGACGGGGCGAGCCTGGACGCCACGGTGCGCGGGCCATGGGCAGCGCCAGCTGGGACGGGGCACCTGCAGATCGGCGGCCTGCGCGCGCCGGGTTTTGCGATACACAGAATAACCGCGGACGCGACTGCGCCCAATCCCAGCCAAGTGAGGGTCAACGCCGCCGTGGACGGCCTGGCCCTGAACGCCGCTCCCGGCCTGTTCGACGGCGCACCGGTGCTGCTGACGCTGGAGGCCGAGTTGGCCGGCGTGCGCCCCGTGCGGTTCACAGTCGAGCATCCGGTCTTGGGGTTAGCGGGTGTAGCGCAAACGGCCGGCACCCCATCCGGGTCCGCCACACTGACGCTTCCGAAGCTGGAGCGGCTGGCGGCACTGGTGGGCCTGGCCATACAGGGCCGGGCAGATCTGCAACTTCAGGGTGGCCCCGAACGCGCGACGATTGACGGCACGGTATCGATCACGTCCGGCGCACCCTATGCCGCACTGCTAGGGCCCAATACGGTTCTCGGTGTGACGGCCGAGCGTACGGGCGACCGCCTCGCCCTGCCCCGGTTGAAAGTGACCGGGCGCGCGCTGCAACTCTCCGGCGCCGGACAGGTCGATCGGGGCACTGTCGAGGCCACTGTGCAGGCAACGCTATCGGCGCTGGGTGTCGTGGCGCCGGGCTGGACGGGCACGGTCATGACGGACGTGACGCTGCAGGGGCCGATCGACGCCCTGGCATTGCAGGCGAAGGTGCAGGGCTCGGTCGGGCCGCCCGGCCAGCCGGCGGGGCCGATCACAGCCACGATCGACGCCGCCGGGCTACCCGGCGCACCAGCGGGCCACGTTGCGGCCGAGGGCACGCTCGCCGGGTCGCCGCTGCATTTGCTGGCCAACCTACGGCGGGCAGGACCGGACGCGACGGTCACGATCGAACGCGCGACCTGGAAGTCGGTGCAGGCGGCGGGCACGCTGCAGGTCGCCCCTGTGCGGAAGGGGACGGCCACGGTCACGATCGGGTCCCTGGCCGATTTCAGCGCCCTCAGCCGCGCCGTATCCGCATCGGGGCGGGTGGACGCGCGGCTGACGCTGTCGCCGGACGCTACCCGGGTCGACGCGACCATCGTTGGGCTGGTGGCCCAGGGGCTGCGGGTAGGGCATGCGCAGCTACAAGGCGGGGCGACGGGGCTCGACAGGCCCGTGCTGGCGGCCACGCTAGCGTTGGACGGCGTCGTGGCCGGATCGGTTGGGGGCCGCGGTCGGATCGAGGCGGCTGGCCCGCTGACCGCCCTGATCGTCCGGGCCAATGGCGTCGGGCAGGCCGCGGGGGCACCCGCATCATTCGACGCGACCGCCACCGTCGATCCCGAACGGCGGATCGTGCGCCTGACGCAGGCACAGGCGACGGCCCGCGGCGACACGCTGCGGCTGCTGGCCCCCGCCACGCTAAATCTGGCGAACGGCATCACCGTGGATCGCTTGCGCCTATCGGCCCGTGCGGCGGAGGTCGATGTGGCCGGCCGGCTAGGCCCCCTGCTGGACGCGACCGTCCGGTTGCGTGCGTCCGGGGCGGCGATGGCGCTGGTGCCGGGGCTGATGGGCCAGGGGACGCTGACAGCCGATGCGACGGTTACCGGCACGACGGCCGCCCCGCGTGGCACGGTGCGACTACAGGCGGCAGGGTTACGCGCGATCGCCGCGCCGCAGGTCCCACCTTTGACACTGACCGGCACGGCGCAGCTGGCCGGCGCATCGGCGCAGATCGACGCACGGGTGCAGGCCGGGTCTGCAACCCTGACGGCCGCCGGGCAGGTGCCGATCGGACCCGGCGCGCTGGATGTGCGGGTGGGCGGCGCGATCGACCTGGCGCTGCTGGACCCGGTCGTGGGTGCGGCCGGGCGACGGATCACGGGCCGCGTCACGCTGGACGGCCGGGTCGGTGGTACCCTGACGGCACCCGCACCCACCGGTACCGCGACCCTGGTTAATGCCTCGATCGAGGATTTTGCCCAGGGCCTGCGTATTACCGCAATCGGGGGCACGGTTCGGGCTGATGGGACCGTCGCACGTCTGACGGGCCTGACGGGCCGGGCGGGCGCGGGCACGATCGCGATCGACGGTACGGCCGGGCTGGGTGGGGCATTACCGCTCGATCTAGCGATCCATCTGCGCAACGCGCGTCCGCTGGCGTCGGACCAGATAACGGCCGATCTGGATGGCGACCTTACCGTCCGTGGCCCGACAGCCGGCCCGGCCATCGCCGGTACCGTGACCGTGCGTGGGGCCGAGCTGCGGGTGCCCGACAGCCTGCCGGCTAGCGTCGCCGTGCTGAATGTCCGTCGTCCCGGCGACCGTCCGCCGGCACAAGCGGCCCCGGCGGTACCAATTGCGCTGGACCTGCGTATCAACGTGCCCGGCGCTGTGTTCGTCCGTGGCCGGGGGCTGGATGCGGAGTTGGGGGGTGCCATCGCAATCGCCGGCACGGCCGCTGCGCCGGTCGTGACGGGCGGGCTGATGCTGCGCCGGGGCACGCTGAATGCGGCGGGAACGGTGCTCAATTTCACCCGCGGCCGGGTCGGCTTCGACGGTGTTGGGCTATCGGGCAAGATCGACCCTACGCTTGACTTCGTAGCCACCAGCGCCACCACAGCCGTCGTCGCCAGCATCAATATCGGCGGCTATGCGAGTGCACCCAAGATCACGTTCAGCAGCGTACCCGGCCTGCCGCAGGACGAGGTCCTGGCCTACCTGCTGTTCAAGCGCAGCGCGCAGGAGCTAGGGCCGCTGCAACTGGCGCAAATCGCCGCCGCCGTCGCGCAACTGACGGGCGTGGGTGGCGGCGCAGATCCGCTCGGCCGCATCCAGCGCGGGCTGGGGCTGGACCGGCTATCGGTCAGTGGGGGTGCCGGCACCCCCACCAGCCGCGGCCCGGCGATCGAGGGAGGGCGCTACGTCGCACCCGGGGTGTATGTCGGTGCCAAGCAGGGTTTGAACGGCAACCAGACCGCAGCCCAGGTTCAGATCGATCTTGCCCCCGGGCTGAAAGCGCAAACCGAGGTCGGGACCGGTACCGGCGGCAGCTCTGTCGGGGTGACCTATGAGTTCGAGTATTAACCTGCTTTAACGCTCGCAAAGTCGTGAGGAGCGTTCGTTGATCATACGGATCCTGGCTGTCGTCGCATGTCTATGGTCGTCCGGCGCATGGGCGCAGGAGCGGCTGCGGATCGGTGTCCTTACAGACGAGACCGGCCCCTATGCAGACAGCGCTGGCCCAGGATCGGTCGCGGCGGCGGAGATGGCAGCCCGCGATTTCGGTGGGACCGTGCTAGGCCGGGTGATCGAAATCGTGCACGGCGACACATTGAACAAGCCGGACGTGGCCGCCGCGATCGCGCGTAAATGGTTCGACAATGACGGTGTCAGTGCCATCGTGGACCTACCCGTCACGCCGGTTGCGTTTGCCGTGCAGGAAATCGCCAAGCAGAAGAATCGCACCGTCATGGTCACAGCCTCGGCCGCCAGTGAGTTCACGACCAAGGCCTGTAGCCCCATCAGCACGCATTGGGCGGACGATACGCACGCGCTTACGACCGGCACCACACGGGCGTTGCTGGCGAATGGGGCCGATACCTGGTTCTTTATCACCGTCGACCAGACGTTTGGCATCGCCCTGGAACGGGACGCGACGGCGATCGTGACCGCGGCCGGGGGCAAGGTGTTGGGGTCCGTCCGCCACCCGATCGGTGCGACCGATTACGCGTCATTGCTGCTGCAGGCGCAGGCGTCCGGCGCCAAAGTGGTTGCACTGGCAAGCGTTGGCGGCGACCTGGTCAACCTGCTGAAACAGGCCAACGAATTCGGGCTGCGCGACAGCGGTAAACAAGTGATGGCCGGGTTCCTGACGTATATCCAGGACATTCACGCGCTCGGCCTGGCCGCGACGCAGGGGTACACGTTCACCGAGGGGTTTTACTGGAACCAGAACGAGACGGCGCGGGCGTTTGCGCAGCGCTTTTTTGCCGTTCGCGGCGCGATGCCTAGCAAGAACCACGCGGAAATCTACACGGCCGTCACCCATTATCTGCGCGCGATCGAGGCGGCAGGCACGGACGAGGCGGTGGCGGTCAACCGGGCAATGCGTGAGCGCCCGCTGGACTATTTCGGCCACCCGGCAACCGTGCGCACCGATGGCCGGGTTATGTTCGATGTCGTGCTGTGGCAGGTGAAAACCCCGGCTGAGAGCACGGAGCCGTGGGACTATTACAAGCCGGTTCGCACGATCCCGGCAGCCGAGGCGTTCCTGCCGATCAATCGGGAGGCATGTGGGGGTTAGAGCATCCCTAACTGCAACCGCCACCCCCGCCCCCATCGCCGCCGCTGCTGCCACAGCCGCTGCTGCCGCTGCTTGACGAGGCACCATGCGGCTTGATCACCCAGCGCCATTCCTGCCCGGACAGGATGGCCGCCCCAGATAGTGCATACGCCAAGGCGAACTCATCCGGTATTGGCGCGCGGGCGGCGCGGGTGTTGGCCTGCCGGGCAGCCTCGATCGCCTTGCTCCCAGTCCGGCTGCGATGCGGTTGCCGACCCAGCCCGATCAGGCCCGCGATGGCGGTTGCGATCAGCAGCGCGGTCAAAATGCCGACCGGACGGTCGCGCGACAGGCCCGTTATCACCTTGGCGGTACCGAGTGCCAGCGGCAGACAAAGCCGCAAAAAGCCCAACAGCCAGAACCGGGTAACCGTCTGGTCGTCAGGCGTTAGGCCGCATGCCACCAACTCGGCCCGCAGCTGATGCGAGCGGCGGGCAAATGTGCTTCTGAAGCCCTGCAAGGTCGTCTGACCGCCTAAAACAATTTGGAACGCCTGGAACTACGGCGCCACTCGCACGGTCGGATCGAAGTGCAGCGCGCCAGTTTTACGGTCGCCCACGACCGCCCCTGCGTCGAGCAGGGCAACCAGGGCGGTCGTCGCCGCGCGCTCTGCCCCGCCGGCCAGGTAGGCCAGGTGCCGCACGTCCAGCCGGTCCGTCGATTTGATGCAACGGCGCCTGCAGCACGGTGGGGCACCAGGCGGTCCAGTAGTCGCGGGAACACGTCAGGTGCAGGTGCCACACCTCGTCCACTTCCTCGCTAGGGGTAACCTGGCCCAGCGAGGTAACGGAGAGGAAGCAAACCCGGCCGTATTCCTGCACAGCCCCCCGGGCGAACGCGGCGGACCACCGATGCTCCCGCGCCAGCCGCTGCGTAACATCCAGCGCGTCGCCAGACTCGAACGCGTGCCCGGCGATGCGACCGATCAGGTCACGTTGCGGACCGTTCCAGGGGTCGTGCAACTCGGACGGGGCAACGACGCCCGCCTGCTAGGATACCACACCCGTTTTCGCCTAGTGACTTGCACTGCCTATCGGACCACCGCACCCGGTGCGTCCTACACGACCAGCGACAACGCCCGCAGCTGCGCGGGCGTGGTAGTGCCGTACCCGAAAAACTCCAGATAGGCCGGGATCATCTCATACAGCATGTCCGTCCCCACCTGCACGGTGCAGCCGCGTTCCAGCGCCGCGCGCAGCAACGGCGTGTGGGTCTGGGCCATCACGACCTCCCCGACAAAACATCCGGGATCGAGGCGCGCAGGATCGAGCGGCAGCGGGTCGTCCGCGCGCATCCCAAACGGCGTGGCGTTGACTACGATCGCGTGCCCGGCCGGATCGGGCGTGGCGAGTGTAACGGCCAGCGCCGGGTAATGCTGGCGTAGGCGACCGGCCAGCGCCTCCGCCGCTACGATATCTGGGTCATGAAGCGTGAGCGCGCCGACGCCCGCCCCGGCCAGCGACGCCGCAATGGCGCAGCCGACGCCGCCCGTACCGACCACCAGCGCCCGAGCGCCCGCCGCCACAACACCGCGGCCTAGCATCCCGCGTACGAAGCCGGTGCCATCAAACATATCGGCATGCAGCGTGCCATCCGCCCCGCGCCGCACAGCGTTGGCAGACCCGGCGATCTGGGCCGTGACGGACACACTATCCGCCAGGGCCACCGTCGCTACTTTATGCGGCATCGTTACCAATGCGCCGGTCACGTTACGGATGGCGAATAGGGCGCGCAGCACGGCAGGGTAGCCGTCGGCCTCCACGCCCATCGGCACAACGACCGCGTCGATCCCCTTTGCGGCGAACCAGGGATTGTAGATCAGTGGTGCCTTAAACGCCTCCGTCGGCCAGCCGATGTGCGCGATCAGCTGCGTTCGGCCGGATATGACGCCCGCGCCTACCACACCGCCCCAATCACCAGGTGCCGACCGTTACCACGACGGTACCGTCCGCGCCTGCGCCGCCATCCGCACGCCGGCATTGGCCGCGCCGAAGCCTGCATAGCCGTGCCGCCGTTCGACGACCTCAAAGAAAAACCGGTCTTGAAACGCGGCCGTGTAGGCATGCCGAAACGTCGCCGCGCCGTCCTGGTCGTACAGCAGGCCGAGCCGCTCCAGCTCCGCCAGTGTCGCGTCATCTAGGGCGAAGCGGGCGGCTAAATCCTCGTAATAATTGGCCGGCACCTCCAGCCGCGGTGCGGCCATCCCCGCCACCGCCGCCGCGGCGTCCGCCGTGCCGAACGCCACGTGATGCACCCCTGCACCCGACAGGCGCGACACCAGCCGGTTCGTCACTGTCTGCCCGGCGCCCGAGATGTTGAACGTCAGGCGCAGCGTGCCCGTGGGGTCGATCATCGCCCGGCTTTGCACCAGCCCGAACGGATCCGGTAGATCGAAAACCGGTTGCGGCACCAGCCCGAACAGCGACCGCCAGAACAGGACGTACGTGTCTAAATGCCCCTCCGGCAGGGCCATCGCGATATGGTCGATGCTGTCCAGCCCAACAGAAACTACGCCGGGGTGCATGGCAAAATCGTCCTCGAACCGGGTGCTGGGGCCGATCAGGTGGATCAGCGTGCCATCGGGACCGCGCACGGCCGGCAGGGCGCGTTCGCCGGCGCCCACACGCTCCGTCCAATCGGGGATCAGCAGGGTGTGCGCCCG
>JAYVTX010000240.1:0-6401 GCA_043788425.1 Rhodospirillales bacterium | reverse complement strand
CCGTTTTCATCCGGAACCCGCGCGCGGGCGAGTGTCAGGTCGCGCACGACTGAGCTCGCGCCGCGTAGCACCAGCAGCGCCTTGCCCTCGCAAGTCTTGTCGGTCAGCGTTGCTGGCCCCTGGATGGTGATGCTGCGGTCGGTGACGATGCAATCGAAGTATTCGCCAGGCGCGATCTGGATCACATCGCCGTCCTGGGCCGCCCGGGCTGCGGCGGATGGGCTTGGGTAGGTTTGGCCCTCGCCCGCCGTCAATGTTGCGGCCAGGGCCGGGTGCCCGAGTGCGACCAAGCAAACCAGTACCGTCCGCACCGGTTTATTGAGCCGAGCCATCCCCCTGCAGCGGCTTCGTGCTGCCCGCCAACCGGTTGTTGCGCAACGTCGCATTGGTCGCTGTGCGATTGATGACGAAATAGGTCTGCCAGCTGCCATCGTTTCGGAATGTGTTGCCGTCGATCACGATCTCGCGCGTCGGCTGGGTTACGCCCTCAGCCCCGATGACGATCGCGCCGGTATGGTTGTCGGCGTTCGGCCCCTTTTCCATCGTATTACCCTCCACCAAAACGTTGCCGCCGTTTGGCACGTCGATCAGGTAACTCGCTGTCCCGGTTGGACCGTCGGTGATGTCGTTGCCCACGACCTCCGTTCGTAGTGCGCGGGATTTGATGTGATGGCCGGCCCGCGTATCGCTGAACCGCGAACGCTCGACCCGCAACAGATCGAGATGCCCGGCGTAGATCCCATGGGCACATTGCTGTTCACAGGTGCCGTTGCGCACGAACTCGCTATCCCGGACAGTTACCGTGCCGCCATCGAATGCGGCCAGGATGCCATTCTGGTTGTTGATGAAGCGAACATGGTCGACCACCAGTCCTGGTGCCTCCGCCCGGATGCCGGCGCCGTTGCCGTCCGGGACGCGGGAGCGAGTTAGCGTCAGATTGCGGACGGTGATGTTGGCGCCCGTGGTGATAAACAGCCCTTTACCGCTGCAGGCCTTGTCCGTGACCACGACCTTTGCCGCGTCACCCGCCCCCTCGATCACCAGGCCGGCGGCGGACCAGGTGGCGCAGTCGAAGTATTCGCCAGGTTGGATGACGACATGGTCGCCCGGGCGGGCGGCCTGGGACGCGGCGGCGAAAGCAGTAAACTCCTTACCGGGGCCAATCTCCAGCGTGCGGGCGCGTGGGACGCTAGTTTGGCTGGCAATTATGCAAAGCGTCGCGAGTGCAGTACGAATCATGTCGAAGCCCCGGTGGTTTGCGGGCAGACCATACTGGCGGCCCGCCCGAACGACAAATCAGTCGGCGGTGGCGGCCAGCATTGTGCTGTGCACACCGGCTGCCGGCTGCACACCGGCTGCCGGCACCGCGGGTACAACGCCCAATGCCCGCTGTAGGGCACGCAAAATGTTGGGGGGAGCCTGCTCTTCCGGGGTCACGAACAGCCCTGCTTTTTGGGCAGCGTGCCCGGCGCCCAGGCGGCTTGACCATACCACGGCCGGCACGGCGGTAATTAAGCCGGCCAAAATCGGCGCGGACCACAGCAAAAGTGGTGTGCTGGCCCACGCGATCGCCACAGTGGCACCCATACCCAACACTGTTGCCCCGCGAAAACGCAACCAACCCTCGCGCCAGGATAGGCCCCGGTTGTCGCGTGGCTGGGTGTCCCAGCGCACAGTCCGGCCCCGGATCAGATCGAATACGTAGCCCGCATACAGCACGACCAAAACAGCCGTCACGACCAGCGCGCCCAGCTGCTCCGCCGCCGCGCCGGCTAATAGCCGCAACCGGCCGCCATAGCTCCTCGACTGATCGCTATCGGCCAGAACAGAAATCAGGGCAAGTAACTTACCACCATACAGTGCAGCCAGTAGCAGGATGACCAGCGCCGAATGCGCCATGCCGGAGCCGGTCAAAAGTGCCGGCACAAACGC
This sequence comes from Rhodospirillales bacterium, assembly GCA_043788425.1. Taxonomy (GTDB): domain Bacteria; phylum Pseudomonadota; class Alphaproteobacteria; order Acetobacterales; family Acetobacteraceae; genus JANPPS01. The sequence goes on along the minus strand of JAYVTX010000240.1, from coordinate 4,469 downwards.
CCCGCCGATGCAGGCATCGGTCGTGGCGAGCATCAGTAAGGCCAGCACGAGCGGGGCCGAGATATAATGCATCACGCCATAAGCCAGGTGAAACCGCCCGACCGGACGAAAGCCGGAATGGCCGAGCAAGCCCGTGTGCTGCAGATTACCCTGGCACCAACGCCGCTCCCGGCTGGCAAAATCCACTAGGTTGGCGGGCAGCGCCTCGTAGCTCTCAACGACCTCCGGCAACACCCAAACTTCGTAACCGGCCCCGCGCATCAGCCCAGCCTCTACCACGTCATGGCACAGGATTTCCCCGCCCCAGGGCTCGCGGCCGGGCAGGATCGGCAGGTTGCAGTGCTGCATGAATGGCGCGATGCGAACGATCGCGTTGTGGCCCCAGTAGTTGCCGTCGCCCTGCTGCCAAAACGTCAGCCCTTCAACCAGTAACGGCGTGTATAGACGGGCACTGAATTGCTGAACGCGGGCAAACAACGTGTCGCGACCGACCGGGTATGGCACGGTTTGAATGATGCCGGCACGCGGATTGGCGTCCATCAGGCCGATCAAGCTCGCAATGGTTGCGGCACCCATGAGACTGTCAGCATCCAGCACCATCATGTAGTCGTATCGGGCCCCATGGATGCCACAGAACTCAGCTAAATTACCGACTTTGCGCCCGGCATTGCTGGTGCGGCGGCGATAGGCGACCGACGGACCGGTGCCGGGCAGGCGGGTGAGCAGCGTAGCGTAGGCACTGGCCTCTGCCGCGGCGATCGCCGCATCCTGGGTGTCGGATAGGACGAACAGATCGGTATGGGGCAGACCCGCATCGGCGATCGCCCGGGCCATCACCTCAATCGCTGCAAACACGGCGTGAGGGTCTTCCTTGTGGATCGGCATGAGCAGTGCGGTGCGGCTGAGGCCCGTGGGCACACCCTGTGCCCGCATACAGCCGCCTGCTGCCCGCACAATATACCCGAGAATACCCGGCCAGCCGACTAGGGCCACATAGAAGAAATTGATCGCGATCAGCGCCAGCAACGGCCAGCGCAACACATCATCGATCTCAGCAGTGATCGACGCGGCAAGCAGCGTAGCCACAATCGTAAATACGGCGACCGGCGCGGCAAACGCTAACCGCCGCGCCCATAACGGCCCATGCCCGGCAAGCGGCCGGCACTGCGAAATTGACCCTAGGTCGAGCCGAATAGAATGCCGGAGGGACTGCATGTTCATTGCCGTTTGCGCCTGGGATCAGAGTGCGACGACATCGCTTTAACCTCTACAATGTGGCTGCCTCAAGGCCGGTCTATCTCGATTTTCCCGGATGGGCTCCCGGAATGGTTCCCGATCGCGCATGGTAAATCTCGGCGGCGTAGGCCACGCCCTCGGCTAAAGCAAATGCACGCAACGCAATGTCTGTCGGACCTGGCCCGCCGAACTGAAAGCCGATCTGGCTTGTGTAAGCACTGGCGGCCGCAACCTTCCGGTCCAGACCCGCGCTAATGTCTACCGCCATTTCCGCCAATCCGGATGTGCATACGTGCCGCGGGCCGGCCGGGTTGCGTATGGCGTACGGTGTATCACGATAGAATGCGTGCCGATCGGCTGGCACAAGCGGAAGCACGGCCTGAATGACCTGACGGTGATCGACATGGGAGCCCATACCCGACGGGCTAAGCACCAGGTCGGGGCCTAGTTCCTCCAACAAGGAGCGGATGGCCGGGGTGATGTCTTGCCAGGCGGCATCGTGCATCGGGCCGAACAGGGCGGCGGCGCTGTCGTAGCCGCGATGCGGTGCCTCGGCAAAATCAAGCCAGCGCGGTTCGGCGTCCAACGCGGCCAAGGCGATGGCATCCTCTGCCCGGCGCAACGCCATGTAGTCGATGCTGGCATCCAGGCCTTTATCCAATTGGCAGGCCAGGGCAAACCCCTGCGGATTGGCTACGGACCGGGTGAACACCGTGGCCACCACCGTGCGCCATCCCGCATCCCGCAGCACGGCCAGCAACCCGCCGCAGGAAAAGGCGGCGTCATCCAGATGCGGCGACAGGGCCAGCACCGTTTTCACAGCAAATGCGGCTCCGCCCGAAACCGGCAGGGAGTGATCGGCAGCGCTGGGTCCCAGGACAAGTCCGGTGCCGTACCCGCGACGGACGCGTACACGTCCATGATTTGCCGTCCGACGCGGGACCAGGAATAGACGCGCCGGCACTCCTCCAGCGCCGCGTCAGCAAGGCGCTCCCGCAACGCCCGATCCCGCAGCACGCGGCGTAGCGCCCCGGCCAGGCCGGCACTGTCGCCGGGTTCAGTGAGCAGGCCATTTTCACCATCGCGGATGCAATCGACCACGCCTACAGACCGGCATGACACGACTGCCAGGCGGCTCGCCATCGCTTCCAGGATCGTATTGGAAAAACCCTCGGCATAAGTGGGGCTGACAAAGATGTCGGCGCGGCGATACACGGCGGGGGCGTCGTCGTAATCGACGTAGCCTGTCATTTCACCAAGGCCGTCGCGTTCGACGATGGCCGCAGCCTCGTCATAGGTGGGGCCGATGCCGGAGATCAGCAGCCGAAACGCGTCGCCGCCGTCGCGAACCTGGCGGGCGGCGTCTAGCAGGTCCAGCACCCCTTTCCGCGCATCGACCCGGCCGTGGTATAGCAGTACGGGGACATCGTGGCCGGGGGTACCGGGCGTGAATCGGGAAACGTCGACCGCGCCGGGCACAATTGTAAAGCGGGATCGGGCGATGCCGAGGCGGTCCACAACCTCGGTCGCAAAGCTGTCGCAGCCGATCAGCACGGCGCCGGCGTGGGTCAGCACGCGCTCCATCGCCAGGCGGTGGGTGTCACAGCACGATCCCACCCAGTGGCCATCGCCACCCTGGATGCTGACGACGTTCGGCACGCCCGTGACCCGGCTGGCAAGTAGTGCCGCCCAGCCGCAAGGATAGCCGTATTGGGCGTGGATGACGTCGAACGGGGTTTTCGCGTGCTGGCTTACGACCGTTTCAACGATGGTTGCGATATCGCGCTCAAAATCGCCGGTCGTCTGCTCACCAAGCTGTTCCAGGCCCATGACGTGTACGCCGGGAACGGGGGGCGGTGGACCGCCGCCATAGACCCGACGCCCGAACTCGTCCCCGCGATACTGGCTCATCATCGTGACCTGGTGACCAGCAGCCACCAGCTCGTGCAGCAAATTCTGGGCATAGACGGACATGCCGCTGATGGCGGGAAAGTAGCGGCGGCTGATAAAACAAATGTTCATGTGTGGGCGCGTAGGTACGCGAGGCTGGCGGGGATCATGGTATCGGCGCGATGGCTTTCGCGGGACAATTCGACGCAAACCAGCCGGTCGAACTTCACATCGCGCAACGCCTGCAGCACGCCCGGTACGTCCATATCGCCCTCCCCAAACGGCAGGTGGATATGGCTTCCGGCCTTCATGTCCTCAATCGATACGGTGCCGAGGTGGGGGGCAAACTCCCGCACCGCCGCGGCCGGGTCACGCTCGCCGGTGACGATGCAATGGCCGGTATCGAGGGCTAGCCGTAGGCCCGGGATGGCCAGGCTGCGCCAGTCATCGACGGTTTCGATCAGCATGCCCGGTTCTGGTTCCAGCGCGGCGATGGTGCCCAGCCGTTCCGCGCGCCGGGCGATTTCGGTGGCCCCTTGTTCGAGCCAGGCCCGGGCGTCCGTGTGCGCGACGCCCGGTTTCGGCACGCCTGCCCAGAAACTCATGGCGTCGGCACCGGTATCGGCTGCGACTTCGAGGGCCCGGGTTAGGAAGTCGATGCGGCGGGCGCGGCCGTCCGGGTCGGCGGTCAGCAAAGTGGGTTCGTGCTTGGCGCGGGGGTCGAGCAGAAAGCGCGCACCAGTTTCGATCACGGCACCCAGGCGCAATTCACGCAACCGCGCCGCCAATGCCCTGCGCCGCCCGGGAAAGTCGGGCGCGAACGGGTCCAAATGGTGAATGTCCAGCGTCAACGCCACGCCGTCATAGCCGGCATCCGCAATCAGGTTCAGCGCGTCATCCAGCCGGTGGTTGGCGGCCCCGTTGGTGTTGAAGGCGAATTTCACGCCGCTTCCATCGAAATCGGGGCGTAATGCACCTCCGGCTCGCGATAAAGCGGATACAGGCTGCCCACGATGCGGTCGATCTCGGTAACATCCAACCAGGCCGGGCCGAGTGCTGCACCAGCGGGCAGCCGCACAGCCGCACACCCGGGCGGGGGCGCACCTAGTCCGGCCAGGGGCGAATTACGCGCCAGCAGCTTACGCACGCCGCGTTCGCCGATGCGGTGGTAGCTCATGGTCTCAACTTCGAGGCCGGGGACGACCGCCTTTATGACGTGGATGTCAGACCCGGGCGGCGACCAGTCGAAGTACAGGATTTCTAGCCCGGTCAACGCAAATCGCCGGGCAAGTTCGGCCAGCAACGGCGTACCAGCCAACGGCCCATCCCAGGTCGGCAGTGTA
>JAYVTX010000239.1:0-2770 GCA_043788425.1 Rhodospirillales bacterium | reverse complement strand
GGGTTCGCGCCCGCCACGACCCGGCGGCGGCCGTCATGTAACGCCGTGACGCATGCGACCCCGTTAAGCGGCGCGTCGTGCAGCCGATCTGTCGGCCAGTGCGGCAACCATACCGAGACAACCCGTCGCATCGCACGCCTCCACCACCCAAGACCCCGTTCGCCCGCCCCGGCTGCGCAGCAAATCCAGCTGCCACCGTCCCCGTCCCACGCCCGGAATATCGGGCGCATCCGCCGCTGGCGGGCCGGACGGCATGGCGGTCACGCGCCATCGGGTCAGCGCCGCCGTCACCTCGTCCGGCAACGCAATGCGCGGGCGGCGCAGCGCCAGGCCGATCGTGCCGGTGCTTTCGGCCGCTAATTGCAGCCGGCGCGATGCGGTCAGCGACAGGCGGCCCGACAGCTCGGCCACCACGCCGGCCAGACCGCCGTGGCGGAGCCCTTCCTCCATCACAAGCAGCGTGCCCCCGCGGCCGGCGCGCGCGTAAATGACCCGGTCGGGATGCAGCCCGGCACCGGCCAGGCCGGGGGCGAAGGCGTCATCCTGTTCCAGTACCCACAGCACCGGGCCCGGGCGGCGGGCGACGATCCCGGCGGCGAATAGCCCGGCGGCGGCCCCGTGCGCGCCGTCCGTCACCTCATGCAGGGCACCCGTCGCCAGGCCGCCTTGCGCCAGCGCGTTGTCGACCGGGGCCAGGCCGAACGGCAGCGCGCCGTGGGACACGGATGGCCGTTCGATCCGCGCGATAGCAGTGCGCAGCTGCTGCAACAGGGCCGGGTCGGGGGTGGCACGCTGTCCCATGATGGCTGTCTGACACACTCCGTTTTACTCGTATGTTCGCAATTTGTTCCTATCGCCGGCCATCGTCAACCACAGACATTTCGCCTAGCGGTGGCTGCGTTCGCCTATGGAATCAGCGTAGTCCGGCAACCGATTGGATTCGCCACGGACCAAGTCTCCCCAGGCTGCCGAAAAACTTTTTGTGTCCGCGCCGCGTTACTCGCCAGCTAAACTGGAGCACAACACTATGAACAACATTATTTATATCGTCGGTCTCGTCGTCGTCGTCATCGCCGTGCTCTCTTTTTTCGGCCTACGCTAACGCCCTGACCTGACGGGCGATCTCCGCCTCTTCATCGGCCGGGATCGCCCATACGGACGGGCCGATATGCGCTAAACCCATGCTGGGTTGATAGGAACAATTACGGCTATCGACCGCTAAGCCGAGCCAGCCCAACGCGGCGCCTACATCCGCCCGGACCGACGCCTGGTGTTCGCCAATGCCGCCTGTGAACACGAACGCGTCCACGCCGCCCAGCACTGCCACCAGCGCACCTGTCTCCCGCACGACGCTGCGCACGAACATCGCCCGCGCCAGCGATGCGGGATCCAGCGCGCGTAGATCGGCCGCGCCCCCGACGCCCAGCAGGCCGGACTGGTGGTACAACCCGTTCTCAATGGCCGCCGCGTCCAGCCCCCCGGCCTGCAGCAACCAGAGCAACACGCCCGGATCCAGCCGCCCGGGGCGCGTGGCCATCATGACGCCATCCAGCGCCGTCATGCCCATGGTAGTGTCCACGCTGCGCCCATCCCGCATCGCGCACAGGCTGGCACCGGAGCCCAAATGCGCCACGATTACCCGCCCATTCAACCCCGGCTGACGTGCGACATGGGCGTAGCTCAACCCATGAAATCCGTAGCGTCGCACGCCCATACTCCGCCATGACGCCGGTAGCGGCAGGGTGGTCGTGACGGTGTCCATCGTGTGGTGAAACGACGTGTCGAAGCACGCGACCTGCGGCAAATGCGGATGTGTGCCCATCAGCACTCGGATCGCAGCCAGGCTATGCGGCTGATGCAGAGGTGCCAACGGCGTCAGCGCGTCCAGATCGGCGATTAGCCCCGCATTGACCCGCGCCGGCCCGGTCCGGTCGCCGCCATGCACGACCCGGTGGCCCACGGACGATACGGGGGCGTGGCTGTCATGATCGTCGATCCAGGCCAGTAGCCGCGTCAGGCCGTCCGCCTCGATCCCATAGGGCCAGGGCTCGGTCGTGTCCGTCTGGATTTGCTTGTGCCCGGTGTCGATCGCGCCCCTTAAGATGGGCGATGCGCCGTCGAACACCGCAAACTTCAGGCTACTACTGCCGGCATTCAGGGTCAGGATCACGACCGGACCCACTTCGTCACCACGGGCAGGTTTTGGCCATTCGTACTGGTCTCCGCCAGCCAGCAGAATCGTTTGCGTCCGTCATTGCGCCACTCCGACCGGTGTCGGGAGGCTGCGCAGACTGACGCACACAAATCTATCGCGGCCACGTGACGACCAGCCGCGTGAAAATCAGCGGTGCCCCAGTGCCCGCCGCGCTGCATACAGCTGGTCCACCAAGTGCAACACGACCGGCAGGCTGTTGTCATCGACGCCGAGGTCGGCGCGTAGCTCTACAATCAGGCGCAGGCGAGCCACGTCGATGGCCGTGAACTGCCAACGCCCCGGCGCCCCATCCGGCCGTACCCAGTCGAGTTCGATCCACTGTTCGACCTGTACCAAATCGATACCAGTGATCGTGGTGGGCAGTGCCTCTAACGGGATCGGATCCGTCATGGCGGGGTCCATCCGGTCAGGAACTCGCGTAGCGCGTCGTCCACGGGACCGATCGTGATACGGATAGTGGCGTACAGGTCCCCGGCCGGGCTGGTGCCGATGGCCGGAATGCCCTTACCGCGCAGCCGCAGCCGCGTGCCAGCGTCCGAACCCGCGGGGACCGCC
>JAYVTX010000238.1:0-5136 GCA_043788425.1 Rhodospirillales bacterium | reverse complement strand
AATCCTGGATCGCTGCTGGCGTGGGCGTTTGTCCCGCCGGGTCTGGCGGCCGGTGCGCCGCTGGTTGTTGTGTTGCATGGCTGTACGCAGGACGCCGCCAGCTACGATCAGGGTGCCGGCTGGTCCACCCTGGCCGCGCGCCACGGCTTCGCGGTTCTGTATGCCGAGCAGACGCGCCCCAATAATCCCACCAACTGTTTCAATTGGTTCCAGCCCGCCAACACCGCGCGCCTGGGTGGTGAGGCGGAGAGCATCGCGCAGATGACCGCCCACTTGGTGCGTCTGCATAGACTAAACCCGGCGCGGGTGGGCGTCACCGGCCTATCAGCGGGCGGGGCCATGACGGCGACGATGCTGGCCACGTATCCGGACGTGTTTCAGGCAGGTGCGATCATTGCCGGCATTCCGTATGGCGCGGCGGCCACCACGCCGGAAGCGTTTCAGGCCATGGCCGGCCGGGTCACGCATGCCGCAGCGGCCTGGGGCGATTTGGTGCGTCGCGCCGGGCCCGGCCGCACATGGCCCACGGTCCAGATTTGGCAGGGCACGGCCGATACAACCGTGCGCCCAGCCGTGGCGGATGAGCTGGTGAAGCAGTGGACCGACGTACACGGCCTGCCCGCCACGCCAACCCTGCGCGACAATGTCGATGGCGCGACGCATGAGGCATGGTCACGCGGGGGCCGTACGTTGGTCGAGCGCTTTACCGTACCCGGCCTGCAACATGGCACGCCGCTCCAGACCGGCGCGCCAGACGCGGACCGTGCGGTGGGCCACGCCGGGCCGCACATGCTGGACGCCGGGATCAGCAGCACGTGGCACATTGCCCGTAGCTGGGGTTTGCTGACCCAGGCGTCTCGCGCTGCCACGTACCGTTCGGACCCTTCCCCGCCGGGCGCGCCCGCCGCATCGCTGGCCGGTGTGCTACGCCGGGCAGGGCTGCTTCGGACTTAGGTCTTCTCCGTCGGGTTGTCCCTTCGACCTACTCGGCGGGCGAGCCCGGGCTGTGAACGCAGGGCTGGGCGGTGGGGAGCACCCCTTCCGCCGCGCCGCACGCAGTGCCACATGGACGGGATGAAACGCCGCGCAATTTTGGCCTTGTGCCTGCTACTCCCGCTGCCAGTCCTGGCACAGACATCGCCGCAGGACCGGGCAGACCTGACCCGGATCGAGCAGTATCTGAATAGCACCCGCAACCTCCATTCACGGTTCCGCCAGATGGCACCCAATGGTGCCACAAGTGAGGGTCAGGCCTGGCTATCCCGCCCTGGCCGCCTACGCTTCCAATACGACCCACCCAGCCCGTTTTTGCTGGTAGGCGGCGGTGGGTTACTGGTGTTCCATGACGCGAAGTTGAAGCAGACGAGCAACATACCGCTCGACACCACCCCGCTCGGCATCCTGCTAGAGGACAATCTACGGTTGTCCGGTGAGGTGACAGTCACCAAAATTCTGCGTCTGCCGGGGCAGATCCAGGTCAGCGTCGTCCGCACCCGCACGCCACGGGACGGGACGCTGACGCTGATTTTCGCCGACGCGCCGCTCGCGTTGCGGCAGTGGACGGTCCTGGATTCGCAGCGGCAGGAGACCCGCGTGACCCTGTACAATGTCGAACTCGGTGGAACGTTCGACTCGAAGCTGTTTCAGTTCGTTGATCCGAAATTCTTTCAGAATCAGCCCACCGGCGGCTGATTTGCCTTCATTCTGCCGTGTGCTTGTGCAGTATTGCTGACATGAAGCCGCTGATCGGGATTTCGTGCTGCATCAAGCTGACCGGGACATACGGAATGCTGACCCATGGCGCGTCCGACACCTATGTGCGTGCGGTAGACCAGGTCATGGGTGGCGTGCCGGTGCTGATCCCTGCCAATGGCGATGCGGCGGACATTGAAACGCTGCTGGACCGGCTGGACGGCGTGATCCTGACGGGCAGCCGCAGCAACGTGCAGCCTGCTTTATACGGCGGCACGCCCCACCCGGCCGACACGCCGGAGGACGCGGCCCGCGATGCCGTTACGCTACGTCTGATCCGGGCTGCCATTGCCCGCGGCACGCCGTTGCTAGCGATTTGCCGGGGTTTGCAGGAACTGAATGTGGCCCTGGGCGGCACGCTCCATCAACGGCTACAGGACTTGCCCGGCCGGCTAGACCATTCGACCCCGATGCACCCTGACGCCCGGGTGCGGCAGGGCAAGGCGCATACGATTACGCTGACGCCGGGCGGCTGGCTGCACCGGATCGGCAACGCGTCCACAGTCAGCATTAACAGCCTGCATCACCAAGGCATCGACCGCCTGGCTGACGGTTTGGTTGTGGAAGCCATCGCCCCCGATGGCACGATCGAGGCAGTGCGCCACCCGGCCGCCCCCGGGTTCGTGGCCGGTGTGCAATGGCATCCCGAGTATGATTTCGGCCACGACGCGCTATCCCACGCGATATTCGCAAGCTTCGCCCAGGCCATTCGCCTCCCGCGGGCGGAGCAGTTGGCCGCCGACTAACCGCGCCTTAGCTATCGGATCGTAAGTGGCTGAGCTAGAGCAGCGTTCGTTCATTCAGAGCCGTCACGGCTCTGAATGAACGAAGTAAGCTGCTCTAGAATATAGATTTCTAGAGCACGACCTTTCGAACGATCGATTCCGATCGGTCGAAACGTGCTTTAGTACGCTGCCGCAGTGCCGACCAGCACTAATTTAGCAATAACGACGCCAAAGCTCACGACCGCCGCCATGGCCGGGCCGAGGCTGGGCGGGGTATGGCCAGTGAACGAACGTGTGCCGCCGCCCGGCGCAGAAAAGCGGGTGATGCTGCGGGGCCGGACCAGGCCCGCGGCGAGTACTGCAGCACCGAAAACAATCATAGCAGCCTGACCGCCAATTGACTGCACACTCGTAAGGTAGACTGTCCCGGGCTTCGTTTCATGCGCGATGGTCTGCCCGGTCAGGGCGTTGGCCTCGTGCGGGCGCGGGGGCCCCGCCCACCTACAGCCAAACGCCGGTCAGCAGGAATGCACCGCCGATACCGGCCAGGATCGCTGCGATACATGCCCGGCTTCATTGCACGGCAGCTCCCCACCCGGACGGGGCGGCCAATGTCACACCAGTTCGCAACGCGGCTGGGCGAACGCAGGCCGTTGCGACAGCGCCCTTCGCGAGCGGGGTGGTAGCGGGTTGCGCGGTTGCCGGGCCGTGCCCCATATGCGGACAGTGAAAACACGTAAACTCTCGGCGCTGCGAATCCTGTTGCCGTACATGCGGCCTTACCGGGGGCGGGCGGTGGGCGCGGCCGTAGCGCTTGCAATCGCGGCGGCGCTGGTGCTGGGCCTGGGCCAGGGCGTGCGGCAGCTTATCGATCGCGGGTTCAGCAGTGGTGACGCCGGGCATTTGAACCAGGCCGCAATCGCCATGGCCGGTATCGTGTTGGCGCTTGGCGTATCGACCGGGGCGCGGTTCTACCTCGTATCCTGGCTTGGTGAGCGCGTGGCTGCCGATTTACGTGACGGCCTGTTCGCCCAAGTGTTGCGGCTGTCGCCTACGTATTACGAAACGATGCGCACCGGCGACGTGCTGACCCGGCTGACCAACGACACGTCGCAATTGCAATCCCTGGTCGGGTCCGCCGTGTCGCAATGGTTGCGCAGCGCCATTTTGGCGTTGGGTGCGCTAATCATGCTGGTCGTAACGTCGGGAAAACTCGCTGCCCTTGTTATCGCCGTGGTGCCGTTCGTGGTCGGGCCGCTGATCCTTTTTGGCCGGCGCGAACGCCGCCTGTCCCGCGCGGCACAGGACCGGATTGCAGACCTGGGCGCCTATGCGGAGGAGACGGTGAACGCCATCACCACCGTACAGGCCTTCACGCATGAGGCGGAGGACCGGCGCGCATTCGGCACCCGCGTCGCCGCCAGTGTGACAGCGGCACTGCGCCGGGCGCAGGTGCGGGCATTCCTGATTACCGGGGTCATCGTGCTGGGGTTTGGCGCGATTACGTTGAGTTTGTGGGTCGGCGGGTTGGAGGTTGTGCACGGCCGCATGTCAGGCGGCGAACTATCGGCATTCGTGTTCTACGCCGTGGTGGTGGCCAGCAGCGTCGCGCAAATGAGCGAGCTGTGGGGTGAAGTGCAGCGCGCCGCCGGGTCTGCCGACCGGATTGCGGAGCTGTTGCGCGAACCGCCGGCCATCGTGGCCCCGCCCAATCCCGTTGCGCTGCCCTCACCCGGCCGTGGTAGGCCACCGCCTTCACGCATCGTGGTGCAGGACGTGGTGTTCCGCTACGCCAGCCGGGCGGAATCGGCGCTAGCTGGCGTATCGTTCACCGTCGAACCTGGTGAGACCGTGGCGCTGGTCGGCCCGTCCGGCGCAGGTAAGACGACCCTGTTTCAGTTGCTGCTGCGCTTCTACGACCCGGCGGCCGGACGCATCATGCTGGATGGCGTGGACGTGGCCGCCGCCGACCCACTGGACGTGCGGGCGCGGTTGGGCCTGGTGGCGCAGGACCCGGTGATCTTTGGCGCGTCCGTCTGGGACAATATCCGCTATGGCCGGCCCGGTGCGACGGATGCCGAGGTTCGGGCGGCCGCAGCGACGGCAGCGGCCGGGTTCCTCGATGATCTGCCGCAGGGCTACGACACATTTTTGGGCGAGAAAGGCGTACGGCTATCAGGCGGTCAGCGCCAGCGTGTGGCAATCGCCCGGGCCATTCTACGCGACGCACCGGTGTTGTTGTTGGACGAGGCCACGAGTGCCCTGGATGCCGAGAGCGAGGCGGCAGTGCAGCACGCGCTGACGGAACTGGCCCGGGGCCGGACGACGCTGGTGATCGCGCACCGGCTGGCGACAGTGCGGCGCGCGGACCGGATCGTGGTGCTGGACCAGGGCCGGGTGGTAGCGACCGGCACGCATGACGCGCTGGTGCGGCAGGGCGGGCTGTATGCGCGGTTGGCGGAGTTGCAGTTTGCGGTGGTTTAGGGCGCTTTAGGTCCGCCCTAAACCAGTAAGAACGGGTAGCGCTGCCGTAAAACCTGGTATGTCTCAATGCCATATCTTAGGGGGCAGCATTGGAAACAGCCAAGGTTTTCTGGTCCGGCCGATCGCAGGCGGTGCGCCTGCCGAAGGAGTTCCGGTTTGCGACGGACGAGGTCCG